>WFTX01000329.1 GCA_015485235.1 Nitrospirota bacterium
GTATTACAGTGAATCTCTGGGCGCCCATATACCACGGAATGACCATTGTTACATACCCTAACCCCCTGGATTTCAGACGGGTTTGCGAGATCGTACGGGATGAAAAACCTACAATCATGGTAGGTACTCCCAGTTTTCTGCGCGGTTATCTTCTGAAATCCGAAAAGGGCGATTTTGAAAGCATCAAGCTTGCAATAAGCGGTGCAGACAAATGCCCCGATGCCCTCAGGGAGGGCTTCCTGAAAAAGCATAACATTGTACTGCTTGAGGGATATGGTACGACCGAAACATCACCTGTCATTTCCGTGAATACCCCGGATCAGAACAGGCCTGGCAGTGTAGGGAAGGTTATTCCCGGCGTTGAGGTCAGGATAGAAAACTATGAGACCGGTGAGGAGTGCTCCCCCGGAGAGACAGGGAGGATTCTTGTAAGGGGTGACAATGTGATGAAGGGGTACCTTGAGGACTTCGAGGAGACCTCCATGAGGATCCGTCACGGCTGGTATGACACAGGCGATATGGGGTATTTAGACGAGGACGGGTTCCTCTGGCATGCCGGGCGCTTGAAGAGGTTTGTCAAGATCGGCGGTGAGATGGTCTCCCTCGTCAGGGTGGAAGACGTGCTCGAGAGGTATTTGCCCGAGGGTGTATCCTGCTGTGTAGTGGAAGTGCCTGATGCGATAAAGGGGGCCAGGATAGTGGCCGCTCTTTCTGAGAAGGTGGATGAGGAGGAGATACTCCGGAAGATGGCTTCTGATCTTCCCAACATAGCCATCCCAAGGCAATTCGTGGTCATAGGCGACCTCCCTAAGATGGGAAGCGGTAAGGTGGATTTCAGGAAGGTGACTGAAATGGTTCATGAAATTCTCTGACCCCCCATGGCGATAAGGCTTATCGAGCTTTACCACCGGAAGGGGAAGCCAGGGGACATGGAGTTCCTCCTTCAGGATGTTCCCCTTCTTGACATGTGGCATGACCGTCTCCCTGAAGGGGAGGTTATCACAAAGATCCTCCTGCGCTCGGCCCAGATAGACAGGGTGGTGGAAGTGATGAACAGTTTTTTCGGGGAGGGTCAGGACTTCAGAATGGTTATCCTCCCTGTGGAGGCAACCCTTCCCAGGCCCGGAGCAGAAGAGAAGGAAGCAGAGGAAGAGGAGGAAGAGAAGCCCGGCCAGAAGAAGAGACTGAGCGTGGAGGAGCTCTACCAGAAACTGGAGGGGGTTTCGAGGCATACAGGCAGGTATCTCCTGATGACGGTGCTTGCCTCGATAGTCGCATCCATCGGCCTCATGAAGGATGACGTTGCAGTGATTATCGGTTCAATGGTTATAGCTCCTCTCCTTGGCCCCTACATGGGGCTCTCCCTTTCTGCAGCCCTTGCAGACGGGAGACTGGCAAGAAAGGCCCTCCCGACGATTTTCTCAGGCACTGCAGTAGCGGTTGCCATCGGTCTTGTCTTCGGTCTTCTCCTCGAGGTCGATCCAATGGGCCGGCAGATCGCCTCAAGATCTGATGTGAGTTACTTCTATATCCTCCTTGCCCTTGCCTCCGGTGTTGCCGGCGCCTACTCCATCACCAAGGGGGTTGCCGAGGCGGTTGTGGGTGTCATGGTTGCAGTCGCCCTGCTTCCGCCCCTTGTGGCTACAGGACTCCTGCTGGGGGACGGACATCCCGTGGCCGGACTTGGTGCATTCATCCTCTTTTCCGTAAATGCAGTCTGCGTAAACCTCTCCGGGGTCCTGACCTTTGCCCTTGAGGGGGTAAAGCCGGTCAGATGGTGGGATGAGAAGAGGGCAAAAAAGGCGGTCATTATTTCACTCCTGGTCTGGCTCCTGCTCCTGGGCCTGACAGTTGCCCTGATCTACCTGGAACAGACATTGATAAAAGGCCGTGGCTGAAGAGACAGGGAGTAGCGTATAGCGTGGAGGGAGTAAACGACAGATTGAGGCCAAGGTCAAGGTTGAGGATGGGAGAATCTGTGATGATCTGTTTGTTTCTGTGTTTATCTGTGTCCTGTTGGTTTCGAATTTTGAGATTTGAATTTGTTTAGTATTCAGAGATTAGGATTCAGGCTTATTCCCCTTTATCCGTGTCCGGTATGAGATAGGTGACGTTATGGTTTCTGAATCAGAAGTGAGGATCGGTATCAGTGCCTGCCTTCTTGGCAGGAGGGTCCGGTATGACGGTGGAGACAGGCTTGATACATATATCCTGGGGGCTTTCCCACTCTCAGTCGTCTGGGTGCCGGTCTGTCCTGAGGTGGAGGCCGGGCTTCCAGTCCCGCGTGATATGATGCACCTTGCAGGATCTCCGGATTCCCCCAGGATCGTAACGATTGAGTCAGGCATTGACCATACTGCTCTGATCCTTGAGTGGGCGGAGAAGAAACTTGAAGCCCTTCAGAGGGAAGGGCTTTCAGGCTTCATCTTCAAGAGCAGGTCCCCCAGTTGCGGACTGCGGGAGATCCCTGTTGAGGGAGCAGACGGAAGGATCAGGACAGCCGGGAGGGGGCTCTTTGCAGCCGCCTTTGTTGAAAGGTTCCCTCATCTCCCCGTTGAAGACGATGAGGGCCTGCGGAGTCCGGAGGTCATGAAGGATTTCCTCGACCGTCTTTTTCAGAGGGAATGAAAGCTCATCTCCTGATTATGTCAGCTTGTATGGCATATCTGAACACGTTGTATGCAAAAATTATATGATATTTGAGAATGGGAGGAAAGCAAATCCGTAATCAAGGTCTTTTTCTATGGAATACCCATGGCATGGTATCCGTAGTTTATGGTATATGATGAATACACCTTGATGTTGCATAAGGAGGCAGGGGGGCATTCAAGGACAGTTTTATGCAACTGTAAGGTGCATCTTTCTGGAGGCTCAGGATTCTGATGACTTATTGAAAGGCCTTCTGAAATATCCACTCCGATTGGGCTAAAATATAGGTTCTCTGAAAGAGACAACTCCATTTCCCCGAGAAAAAGGGAGAAAGGCAAGACATGAAAATCGGTATACTCGGCCTTGCGAACTCCGGAAAGACCACTGTATTCAATGCCCTCACAGGGCTTGACCTTCCTGTAACGGTGTATGCCAGTGTGGAGGGAGAACCCCATGTGGGTGTGGTGAATGTCCCTGATCATCGGGTAGGCCGCCTGTCTGAGATTTACGAGCCTAAAAAGACCACCTATGCAACAGTTGAGTATATTGATTATCTCGGCATAACACGGGGGGACCTCAAGCAGAACAGGAAGGTCTTTGACATGGTGAAGGATGCTGATGCGATCCTTCATATTGTGAGGGTCTTTGAGGACGAATCCGTTGCCCATCCCCTCGGCGGGGTTAACCCGGAGCGGGATGCCGATACAGTGGAGATGGAACTGGTGCTCTCAGACCTTGAATTAGTGGAGAAAAGGCTGGAAAGGATGGAGGAGTCCAGGAAGAGGGGAAAGAAGCCTGATGAGCAGGAGAGAAAGGTGCTTCTCAGATGCAGAGAGGCCCTTGAAGAGGAAAGGCCCTTGAGGGCGATTGAACTCTCGGATGAGGAGTTGAAGACCCTCAGACATCTCCAGTTCGTTACCCTCAAGCCGGAGGTTATGATCCTCAACCTGGGGGAGGATCAACTGGATGATGAGCGGGTGGGGGATCTGATCCACAGTCTTGAAGAGCGGTTTTCATCCCCGGTGATTCCACTCTCCGGGAAGATAGAGATGGAGATCGCCCAGCTTGAAGAGGATGAACAGCGGGGTTTTCTCCAGGATCTCGGGATAACCGAGCCGGGCATGACAAGGGTGATCCAGGCCTGTTACAGGCACCTCGGTCTGATCTCCTTCCTCACCGTGGGGAAGGACGAGGTGAGGGCCTGGACTATAAAGAAGGGGACTCCTGCTGTGGAGGCTGCAGGGAAGATACACAGCGATATAGAGAGGGGATTCATAAGGGCCGAGGTGGTCTCCTATGAGGATTTCCTCAGGGCCGGTTCCATGGCGGTGGCTAAACAGGAGGGAGTTGTGAGGCTTGAGGGGAAGACCTATGAGGTAAGGGACGGGGATATAATCAACTTCAGATTCAATGTCTGAACGTGAACGTTGCAAAAACATGAGGTTCGGCAGGGGGCTTACACTCACGGAGCCTTCTTCTCCTGTCTCGATCACCCGGAATCACACCGTATTCATCTCCATGAAACCCACTCTTGCGGAAATGCCGATAATCTCCTCTCGTTAGAGATCCCTGAGTGTATGCCTCCTGTCTCCTGGGAAGAACTTATGCAACTATACGGTGAAGTGTGCCATCGCCTCTTCAATCACCCGTTCCGGCAGGGAGATATACTTTGGGGAGAAGTGAAGGGGGACCAGTTCCCTGACACCGGCCAGTCTTCCTATCCTGCCGGCCAGAGCGGCCGTTAGATGGTTTCTCTCCAATGCCCTCTCCTTATCAACCTCGAGGAAGTAGGTTTCTATATAGAGGGTATCCGATCCCCTGGCAAAGGAGACCGCATTCCGGATGTTCTCTTCCGTAGGAGCGATGTCTGTCAGGTAGGTGATCTTCGTCCCCTTGCTTATGATAAGAAGATCAATGAGGGACTCCAGACGGTGAGGCCTTCCGTCTATAATGAATTCCCCTGATCTTTCACCCCGCCGGTAGGCTTCTTTTAACCGGTTCAGCCACTCCCCCACGTTGAGGCCACGCTCAAGAAGTCTGACCTTGTTGATGTTCAGATGGTAGTCTTCCTCCAGGGCATATCCCAGGACGGGTATCCCGTGATGAAAGAACCCGGCCCGTATCCTGTAGCCCGGTCCCTCCAGCACCACCCCGTTGAAGGGGGTTTTCCTCTCCTCTCCACCGGAAAACCCGTTGCGGGCAGTGTATTCAGTTATGGAGACGGACTCCCGGGTTATTTCATGGACAACGAGAC
>WFTX01000330.1 GCA_015485235.1 Nitrospirota bacterium
GGTTTTCATTGTCCAGAAGATGGCATAGTTTCCTCCGGAGGTCTTCGGGGGAACCTCTGCTGAAGGTGAGCCCCAGATCCAGATCTTCCACGTATTTCATCTGTGGGATATCACTTACGAGAACAGGCGTTCCCGCGGCAAGGGCCTCCAGGAGGCTTACGGGATGGGCTTCATGCCTTGAAGGGAGCACAAAGACCTGCGTTCCCCGGAGGAGTGCCCATTTTTCATTTCCTTCAAGAAAGCCCCTGTATTCAATCCTCTTTCTTACAGGCTCGGGGATGCCTGCAATAAGGGCCTCTACTTTGTCAAACTCAAAGCCTGCAAGGATCAGTCTCAAACCAGGATATTTCCCGGCAATATCAGCAAATGCCTCGACAAGCAGATCAAGGCCCTTTGTATATATGTCTATCCTGCTCATGAAGAGGATGTAATCACCGGCAGGGGATTCAGCAAAGGCTTCAGGAGGATCTACGCCGTTTGGTATCACATAGTACCTTGAAGCCCTTTCAGTCAGGTTCTCCATATCCTCGTCAGTGACAAGGATATAGTCACTGTAAAGCCTGGGATAGATCTTCTCCACCAGATACATGGGGACTCCAGGGAAAAGCCCGAATTTTTTTATGGCATGCTTTCCCATTATACCCTGAATCTGGAGTATAACGGGAGCCCTTGTTTGAAAACGGGCAAGGAAAGGGGTTGCAGGAAGGAAATTCTCTACTATTACGTCATATTGTTTTCCCGTCCTCCGCAAATATGAAGCCACACCGACGGTAAAGGCGATGACGCTCCTGTAAAGACTGCTGCTTTCAGTCCCGACAAACACATGTCTCAGTCCATTTATCTCACCATCCACCGCCCCGGGATACTTCATGCAGAGGAGGGTTATATCGTGTCTTTTGCGCAATCTGCTGTATATCTCATAAGCCCTGACACCGGCACCTCCGAAACCGAAGGGTGAAAACCGGCTCTCGTACATCAACTGAAGGACTCTCATTCCTTCCCGACCGTCTCTTCAAGATACTCCTCAAAGCGGACAGCAATACTGTCCCATGAATACCCCTCAGCCCATAGGCGGGCATTTCTACCGAAGTCCTCCCGTATCGAGTTGTTCTCCGCAAGAAGTCTTATCCTCTCGGCAAGGTCCCTTATATCGCCGGCCCTGAAGTTGATTCCCATCCCCTTATCCCCGATAAACCTGAGTTCGTCGATATCGCTTGCAATCACCGGCCTCCCGGCAGCTGCTGCCTCAAGGGCAACAATCGGCTGGGACTCGTATCTTGAGGGCATCACAAGAAAATCCGCATTCACTATGAGCTCATGTTTTCTTTCGCCCTCCACCCATCCTGCAAGTTCCAGTTTCTCCCTGATATCAGGGGAAAGCTCCCCGATCAACTCAACCAGTTTCCCCTTGTCCCGTCCGTCTCCGGCTATAACAAGCCTGCCTTCATACCCACTGTTTCTGAGGAGGTATTCAAATCCCCGGACGAGAAGGTCAAGGCCCTTGTGATGAATATCCAGCCTCCCGAGATAGAGCATGTATCTTTCTCCGCCGTTTGACCTGCCGGGGGCTGCCGGCTCCACGCCGTTTGGAATTATCCTCACATCCGCATCTCCTTTCAGGCGATAGCGCTTCATGGTGGCCTCTGAAACAAAAACCAGCCGATTGTAAAAATAAGGTCTTACCAGTTCCATAAGATAGAGTGAAACAGAATAGAACGGGTTGTACTTCCCAAAATACTGCATTCCTGTATAGGCCTGGACCTGGAGTATCAGGGGTCTCTTCCGGTAGGTATTCAGAAAGGTGGGAATGGCAGGGGAGAATTCCTCAACAATAATGTCATACTCCTCACCATGTTCAAGGACATACCTTCTTGCCTCCCTTGCATATGAGAGGAGTGTTCTTGTGAAACTCACCGTCTCCCCGCCCACATGGATATGACGCAGATCCTTTTTATATCCGTCAACCGCTCCGGGGTATTTCCTGCAGAGAAGGGTAATCTCATGTCTATCCCTCAGCCTCTGATAGATCTGATAGGCCCTCATGCCCACCCCGCCGATGCCGAAATAGTCACCATCGCTTTCATAAAGGAGATGGAGTATCTTCATCGCCTCACCTCATCGTATTGAATAACCATGCTTTTCACAGACCTTCTCACAGCTTCTTAATATCCCCGCAGCTGTGCTCTGCCATGAAAACCCCCTTACGTGTCTCAACCCCCTTTCAACCATGGTCTGCCTCAGTTCCTCATCACTAATAACCCTCATGATTGCATCTGCAATCTGTTCCGTATCAAGGGGGTCAACAAGAAGGGCTGCTTCACCTGCCACTTCAGGGATGGATGCCCTGTTTGACGCCACAACGGGGGTGCCGCATGCCATAGCCTCAAGCAAGGTCAACCCGAAGCCCTCGGAAAGGGAAGGATGAACGAGCATTTCAGCGTAAGAATACAGAAAAGGCAGATCCGGACCAGGTATGTAATCCAGGTAGATTATCCTCTCATCCTGTTCCTCCGCTGATTCCAGATATTCCCTTTTCCCTGCTATCACGAGGACATGATCGATTTTGTCCTTTATGCTATGAAATGCATTTATCAGGCTTTCCACATTCTTGTATCTGAAGAGATTGCCCACAAAAAGCAGATACGGCCTTTCAATGCCGTAGGTTCTCAGAAACCCTTCCCGGCCGGAGTCTTTCCGGGGGAAGAAGATATCGCTGTTGTATGCAAGTCTCACGACATCAACATCTTCCTCGGGAAAGGAGGTGTATTCAAGAAATTCATCTCTGACATATTCCGTAGAAACAGTCACTCTTTTCCTGCCCCTACTCAACTGCTTCAGTGCCAGTTTGAAGTGCCTGGCTGACCTTTTGAACTCCTTCTCGAAACGCACAGGATGGATATCGTGTATGTGAACAACGGCGGGTATCCTTGAAAAAAAGGGGAATTCAATCATGGGGCAGAAGAGGACATCAACACCTTTCCTGTACATTCTCAAGGGCAACACCGAGTTTATATAGATAAACCGTGAGAGATTATTGAAGAAACTGAGGGAGCCCCTTACATGACGGGATACTATCCTCTGAAAACCTGCTGGTACTGCATCCATTCTTGCAGGAGTGTATATGACAATATCATTGTGGAGCATTGCAAGGTGTTTAAGCACATGGATCGTAAAGACACCCAGACCAGTGGGGCTTTCATTCATGAATGTGGCATTTATTCCGATTAACATCTGTTTTCACCTGTAATTGAAGTAATTTCAGACCGCAACCAGCCTTTTGTAAACCTCGAGTGTCTCCCTTGCCGTCTTCGCCCAGGAAAACCGGGCCGCATTTTTCAGTGTATTGGACTGGAGTTTCTGTCTGAGAGAATCATCGAGGAGAATCATCCTGAAACAGTCTTTTATCCCGCTGACGTCATCGGGTGCTGCAGGAAGGCCTGCGTCACCGGCAACTTCCGGCATTGAACTGTTATTTCCGTATATAACAGGCGTGCCGCAACTCATTGCCTCAAGAATAGGCAGGCCAAACCCTTCATAAAACGAGACATAACTCAGGGCAACTGCACCTGAGTACAGTGCAGGAAGATCTCGGTCTTCAACAAATCCCGTAAAAATTATTCTCTCAGGCCTTATGGAAGAATGTCTTAATATATCCTCGCATTTCCACCCCTTCTTACCCGAGATCACCAGAACCACATCCATCCCTGGATTTTCCTCAATAAGAAGATTGAATGCCTTGATGGTGTTCAAGAGATTCTTGCGCGGCTCAAGGGTATTGAGGGTAAGAAGGTAAGGCGAATCGGGGATTCCATATTTTTTTCTTACTGATCGCAAAGCGCCGGGGTCTTCAAGGCGCTGGAATTTCTGTCTGTCACACGCCTCATATATAACCCATATTCTGTCTTCATCAAGAGAGTAGTCTCTTGCAAGATCCCTTCTCGTTGATTCAGAAACCGCTATGAAGTGCCCTCCCCTTTTGACCAGTATCTCCATGCTTTTAGACGAGAGTTCCACGTTGTCACGGGTGTGAAATTCCGGGAAGTACAGGTGAGTGAGGTCATGCACAGTCGTGAGGATTCTGGTTTTTGTGCTAAGGAACGGCCTGTAATTCTGAGGCAGGGTCAGATGAATCAGGTCAAAGTCCTTGAAGGCGTCACCCTTTTTTCTCAATCGGGCCAGGCCGTCCCTGACAGCCATTTCCATTCCATAAAGGGCTCGTGCAACGGGGACCGGCAGAATCCTGTTAAGAAAACCAGCGACCCGGTTGCGGAGTTTCAGAATCCCGCTTGCCGATGGCTGATCAGCAGTGGTTTCAACAGGTTCAGGCTCAGGCAGCTTTCCTGCCTTAATTACTTCAGCCACTCTTTCAAGTGGTATAATATGGCCTCCCACATAGGCATCAATAGAAATACCTTCATGTCTGTCCGGTGAAATCTCTATCAGCGATTTTAACAGTTCAGCTGTATATCGCTCACACCCGTCGCGGTCGCCGGATATTATCTTTGACGCTTCAATCAGAACACGTTTACTCATTTTCTGTCGGTACCAGTGTATTCTCAATAATTTTCTTGAGGATCCCTCGGCTATTCCGTGAAGCGTAGGAACGGATGATATCCTCTCTCACCTCCAGGCTAACCCGGTAGTTTTTGTTCAAGACCCGTCTCAGCACATGTACGATATGCTCTGGCTCATCCTCCCTGACATACTCGGCATATCCGGGCCCGATCTCAAGCAGTGCATGGTTATTTCCCGATATGAGTGGCTTGCCGTATCGAATGGCAGTAAATGCAGGCCATCCCCAGCCGTCATAGAGGGGAGCATACAAAACTGCCTTTGCCCTTGCAAACCACTTTTCAATTTCACTCTGTGAGCCGGGCCTTACATATATAAAACCATCCTTCTCTTTGACAGATCTCTTCTGAGGGGTGAGATAAAGGACAACCGTCTTCAGCTTCATATTAGCCCTCACTGCATCTACTGCCCTCTTGATATTCTCAAGATTGTCTCTCTCTTCACCATAAAGGGGAATGAGAAGGTAGTTCCTTGGGCCAACGGCAAACCCCCTTTTCACAGCATCACCAAAATCATAGGGAAGAACGGTTATCTTCCTGTGGTCGACACCAAGTTTTATGAGTTCCCGCTTGACACTCCTTGAAAGTGCAATGACATGCTTTGCGAGACTGTAGTTTCTGAGATAATCAACTGAGACCCCCTCTTCCACTTTCTTCTGCGTCCATTCCGGATGGAGCAGGTCTGAAAGATCATAGCAGACGACAGACCAGAACTCGGGGGGTGGCACCAGAACCATATCGTCCATCAGGTCAGGGGCACCTGACTCCCTCAGCTGCTTGAAGAGTTCCTGATTCTTTGTAGCGTAGAACTCCCTCCCTTCCCCCTGGGGGTATGAGTAATTGTAGCTCTTCACTATGTTCAAAAAGCCATCATGGAAAAGAGGGTAGAAGTCTTCCCATGACCTGATCCACCGGAATTCATCTATCCTGGAGATGAGCCTTGAAATAAACTCCTGAACAAGTCTGGCTTCCCCTTCAGCAGGGTTTTTATACCCTAAAATTATTATTTTTTTTCTCTCGTCCCTGAGAGTGCTTCTTCTCTTCAGCCTCCAGTAAAGGTTCATTCTTCCCTCTTATAGCCGAGCATCTCCATCACATCACCGTGGAGATCCCAGAAGAGATCCTGTAACTCCGGCGGCATCTCTTCCCGCCAGCCGCCTCTCTTTCCCTTTCTGAAGAACTTTCTCCTCAACTCCAGCCTCTTCTTTTCATCAAATCCGTGCTCGACTCCGCTACCATAGGGATAGTCTTTGGTTTTGAGGTCCTGGAATGTAGGGAGTCTTGAATGGTCCGGCTCTGGCAGATCCATAATGGTTCTCAA
>WFTX01000331.1 GCA_015485235.1 Nitrospirota bacterium
GAGCCAGACTGAAAGATAGTCCCGTATCTGGCGGGTAATCAGGAAGTTGTTCCTCACGTACTCCTTTCCGATGTTTCCCATCCTCTCGAGCATGGCGGGGTTGTTGAGGAACTGTCTTATTCTGAATGCCGCACCCTCCACGGAATGGACCAGAAATCCCGTCACACCGTTGAGTATCTGAAGAGGTATCCCTCCGACTGCCCCGCCAATAACAGGCTTTCCCTTCCACATCGCCTCTGAAACGGTCAGGCCGAACCCCTCCTTGAGGGACTTCTGAAGCACTACAGTTGCGCTTCTCTGAAGGGCGTTGATCTCAAGATCACTGGAAGGGGGCAGAAGAAGGATGTAAATGTCAGGGTCATCAGCGGCATACTCCCTTACTTCTTCCAGTACGGCCTCTCCCTCAGGATCGTCTGTTGCCGGGCTGCCGGCAAGGACGAGGATGCAGTCGTTGTATTTCTTTACAAGCCTGTATGCCTGAATAACCCCTATAGGGTCCTTGAAACGGTCGAAGCGGGATACCTGGAGTATCATGGGCCTGTCCTGCGGGATGTTGTACTTCCTGAGAACGGCCTCGATCTCCCCGTCAGAGAGTTCCCTGTTCTTTTCACTTACAGGGTCAATTGAAGGTGGTATGATGAATTCAGGTATGTTCATGGCCCTGGTGAACTTGGAGACAGAGAAGATGGCAGAGTCATAGCCATTACAGTATTCCCTTATCCTGTTGCATACAGACTCCTGGGGGGAGGACAGATCAATATGGCAACGCCATATCCAGTGGGACCTGTTGTCCTTTTTCCTGAATCTTATCAGAGGGGCAGGTTGAGGGTCATGGATCAGGACTGTATCGGCCTCAAGGTCGAGTTTTTCAGCATTTCTCCTGTTTATCTCCATATGGTAATCCCACATTTCATCAGTTATTGTCTCAGCCATCCCCTGAAGGGCGTTATGGATCTTTTTTGTTATGTCAAAAAATCTCCTGTCTCCCTCGATGGTCTCCCAGCGTGCATTTATTCCGAGGTCATTCAGTATGGGTATCATCCGCTGGAGTATCTCGGCTACTCCCCCGCCTGCCCGGGTGGAGTTGATATGGAGAAAGGACTTTCCCTCAAAGTGATCACAGAGCTTCCTTATGAGGAGTATGTCGCTTTTGGGTACAATCCCGGCATACTTTGAGAGTATCATTCATCCACCTCCATATCGGTCCTGACCGCTTCCTCCAGTTCATCAATGATATGTTGCCTGATGGACTCTATGTTATGCATGAATGGATCAATGGCCCTGATCCTCTCAGCCGTCTCCTTCATGCAGAGGGAGTGTTCTATCCACATGGAAAAGTCGTCAATCCCTCCAAGCCGTTTTCTTGCTTCGTAAAAGTGGTAATAGAGAGAGCCGGGGTCAATGTATCTGACAACCATCAGGAACTCTGCCAGATTCCGTGCCCTGATGCCCAGTGGATAGATTATCGTCACGGATTCGTTGAAGAAGAGTTCGTCCCCCCTGAGGGCGGCACGGGGAGTTGGAAATGTGGCGAGGAAATCATCAATGATTCTTACAAGGTCCTCCCTGAGGGCCTTCATTGAGGGAAGAACATAGGGGTCCACATTGGAGAGCCTTTCTGCAAGCTCCCTCTCTCCGATCGCCTCACCGGCCCACTGGGCGAAGTCATTGGTGTATTCAAGGATATTACCCTTGAAGAAATACTGGAACGTGTGATGATAGATGCAGTTGTCAGAGACCTTGCTCAGAAGACTCCGCATCTCTTCTATGGTGCCCGCCTTCAAACCTGTAGACTTAAGAACAATGGAGCACTCCTGGAAATTGAAGTATGGGGCATCGTTCACCACTCTTTTTCCTCCCTGAGATAGACGGTTCTGTGCGGGAATGGTATCTCGATCCCTTCCTTCTTGAACCTCTTGAAGATCCTCTTCCTGAGTTCATGCTGTGCATAGTACTGATCCACGAACTCGCCTACCTGGCATATGAGCGTGAAGTCAAGGGAACTCTCGCCGAATCCCGGGATGAACCGGACAATCGGTTCCGGTTCTGAGAGGAGGCCGGGTATATCCCCGGCAGCCTTTTTAGCCTCATCAAGGAGTATCTCCTCCACCTTCTCCGGATCGGCTGAATAACTTACACCGACCGGTATAAGCAAAGACATCCGTTTTTCAGGCAGGTAGTAGTTAATGACAACGCTCTGGGCGAGCTTGCTGTTGGGTATGATGACGACATTGTTAGGGAGCATCCTCACGCGGGTTGTCCTCCAGCCGATATCAAGTATGTACCCCTTCTGACCGTTTTCAAGTTCCACGAAATCACCTACCCTGATTGAACGCTCGAGGAGTATATGAAACCCGGCAAAGAGGTTTGCAAGGGAGTCCTGAAGTGCCAGGGCTACGGCAAGACCACCGACACCGAGGGCTGTAAGAAGGGGTGTTATGGAAATACCAAGGGAATGGAGTATTACGAGCATCCCTATGACAAGGATGATCCCTTTAACCGAGGCGTTCACAAGGCCGGTGGAGGGAACAGGTACGGTGCTCCTCTCTGAATATATCTGGATGAGCCGTCCTGTGATCTTTACAAGGGCTATCGTCACGGAAAAGATGATGAGTATGAAAATGGCCCTTGTTACGTAGAAGCCTACCTTCTCCGGTATATCACTGACACCGATGGATATGTAGAGGGCTATGGCAACAGCCCAGTAGATGGACGGGGTTTTTATGGAGTCATAGATTGCATCATCAAGAGCCGTCTCTGTCTTTTCAGCCCAGTTGTGAAGAATCTTGAACCCGATTTTCCTGCCGATCAGAAGCAGGATGAGCGAGACAATAAATATCAGTAGAGTTAACGATGACATAGCCAGAAATCACCTCCTAATCTTTTAACTGTTATCAGCCTCTACGGCTTCCCTGATACTGTTCAGTATGTCGGGTATGGCGGAACTCACCCGGTCCCAGCTCGAGATGAGCGGAACACCAAGGGGGTCCCTCATTATCGTATCTGCAGCCTGTCTTATTCCCTTTGTGAATGTCTCCACGGCAAGGCTCTCCTCGTGCCTGTCAAAAAAGAGTCCGTTGATGGCTGCATCGTCTTCGTATCGCTTCAGGATGTCCTGGGCGGTTCTCATGTATGTGGCGATCAGGGTATTGAAGAAACTTCCGGAAAAGACCACCCCTTCTGATGAAAGGGTCCTGAAGAGGGACTTGCAGATGTCAACACACATCTTATGGAGCCCTTTCGATGCATCTTCAGGGGAGAGTTCCTGGTGCTTGTGTTCATAGTTGTCCGAGATGTCAGCCTGGCAGACCCTCCTGAGGGACGTGTTTCTGTAAACCTCGGCAAGCACTCCCACCTCAAGCCCCCAGTCCCCGGGAATCTTTATTACCCTTGCAAGGTCTGCCATCATGGCGAATTCCCCGGCCAGGGGATAACGGAAACTGTCGAAGAAAATCAGGAGGGGATTGTATCCTATTACCTTCTGGAGGGCCCGCAGAAGAGGTGTGACGAGCAGTCTGGTAACCCTTCCGTGGAGCCTGTCGGAGACCCTGCTGTAATACCCCTTGCAGAAGTGGTAGTCGAGATTGGGGTTTGTAACAGGATAGCAGAGACGGGCCAGAAGGTCCCTTGTATAGGTGAGTATGTCACAGTCATGAAGTGCTATTGTATGGAATTCCTGCCGTGAGATTGCATAGCCGTAGGCCATCCAGGCTGAACGTCCCTTCCCGTGCTCCCCGATATGAAGGTCTGCCTTCTGTATTTCATGGTAGATTTCAGTAAGGCGGGGGCCGGTATTCCATATTATGCTCAGGTTGTGGGGCAGGCCGGAAAAGAACTCCCTTGCCTTCTGGAACTCGGTTTCGGTTGCAGGCCCGAGAGTTACTATTATTTCCTTTACATAACTGATTTCCTTGAGTTCGGAGATTATACCCCTGAGGGCCTCACCTTCGAGTTCAGAATAAAGGGATGGCAGCACCAGGGCGATGGGTCTTTCCTGAGAGTACCAGGTAAGTTCGGCCTCTATTCTTTCAATATCACCCTTGCCAAGCCTGTGCAGGGTGGAGACAACGCCGGTCTGGTAAAAATCTGACATCTGGACCTCCCTTTTAAGAAACCGGAAACAATAGTAAGTATAAAGGCTTTCACGCCTATAGTCAAGAAAAAAGAGCCCCTTCGGCAAGAGGAAGTATCAATCGTGTTAATGAGAGAGAGTCAGTTGTTCAGATCCTTGAAAAGAGGTTCATACTCGAACTCATCCTTTTCAAAAAAGAACCTTCTTTCACCAAAGGCAGGGACGAGGTCATCAATCCAGAGGGCGTCTTCACTGTATTCTGCGAAGAAGGGTCGCAAAATCCAGTCAGGGTTACGTGCCTGAAGGAAGGTAAGTCCGATGAGATATTCTCCGTGAACCTCGGCAGGACCGAGAATCTGGATCTTCCCGGGTGTGGCAGACATGACAGGTCCGCGGACCGTTCTGGCAAGACCACTGACGCCGGCAGTGGCTTCGCGGAAGATCTCATGGGCCCTGACTATGGGAACGCCGAAGTAGTGCTGAGCCCCTGTATCCCTGACCATGAACATATAATAGGGGATACAGCCCAGGTCCACCTGCTTTTTCCACATCTCCGACCAGAGTTCGGGATTGTTGTTTATGTGTTTGAGTATTGGGGACTGGGTTCTTATCTCAGCTCCCGTCTCCCTTATCCTTGCTATTGCCTCCCGGACTTCATCTGTCGAGAGTTCCCTCGGATGGTTGAACTGGGCCATGAAGGCCAGATGCTTTCCTGATGCTACTATCCTCCTGAACAACCCAAGGAGTTCGGGGGCGTCTTCATCGGTGATGAACCTGTCCGGCCAGTATGTAAGAACCCTTGTCCCGAGCCGGATATTCCTTACATGGGAGAATTCCCTCTCAAGAAGGGGCGTTATGTAATCAGAGAGGGTAGAAGCCTTCATCACAAGGGGGTCACCCCCGGTAAAGAGCACATCTGTCACCTCATGGTGTTCCCTGAGGTATTCGAGCAGAGGGTCTATCTCCCGTGCTCCTATCCTCAGCTCGGAATCCCCGATAAACTGGGGCCACCGGAAACAGAAGGTACAATAGGCATGACAGGTCTGTCCTCTTGAGGGCAGGAAAAGGACGGTCTGTTCATATTTATGCTGGATCCCGTTCAGTTTCCGGCCGTTCTTTACAGGTATATTGTGTTCAAGCTGTCCGGCAGGATGAGGGTTGAGGGAGTACTGGATCTCCCTTGCCGTCCTGCGGATCCGTGCTTCATCACCCGTCCTGACGGCTTCTGCCATCATCCGATAGTGATAGTCCTTCAACATCCCCCGCTGGGGAAAGTTCAGGATGAATATGGGATCATAGGGCACATCCCTCCAGTTTATCAGTTTCTCGACTACATAATTATTCGTCTTGAAGGGAAAAACTCGGGACACTATATCAATGTCGGCGATACTGTCTTCAGGAAGCCTCTTGATCTCGGGCAATTCCCTGAAGTTGCTCCTTGTATAGGCCTTGTAGTTCTTCATCTTCCTCGTGCCTCCTTTCTCAGTTTTTGGGGAGGTTGTTTTCATCAAGAATGATAATCCGCGGGGGATAATTGGAAACTTCTTCCTCGGGAACATACCGCCAGGAAAAGATGAAAACCCTGTCGCCCTTTCTCCCCTTATGGGCAGTCGCCCCGTTCAGGCATATCTCCCTGCTGCCTCTTTCTCCGGGTATGACATAGGTCTCAAACCTCTCGCCGTTGTTGTAGTTGCTGATCAGGACCGACTCATAAGGATGAATGTCGGCAAGTTCCATCAGTTCCTCATCAATCGTGCAACTACCCTCGTAATCGAGGTTTGCGTCGGTAACACAGCCCATATGGAGTTTTGATTTGAGTATCTTTCTGAAGGTCATAAGGTGTACCATCTATAAATTTGTTTTATCCTATTATAGAATATTTTCGGTCAATTTTTCTAACCACTTGATATTAAATGATATTTTTAGCTGAAACTCGTTAAGTATCCTTAATATACCGGGGCTTTGCGTAAAGCAGGGTACCGGCGGAGAGGATAAAAGACAGGCTGACTGAGAAACAGCACCTGACTTGACGGCAGAAAACAATGCAACCGGAAGGCATATCCGTCTCCCGGAATGAGATCACCCGTAACAGGGGCCGGACTCAGCCTTGCCTGCTGTAGAATGCCCGGGAGATGAAAAAAGTTCCCCCTTTTCTGATAAAATCACTTATGGACTGCATGATTGACAGATTCCAGTTTCAGCCCGGAAACCAGGGGGAGATGCCGGGATGAACAAGGATGTCAGCAGAAGAGAACTTCTTACCTTTTTATTCAGGGAGGCGCTGAAGAGGGTTGACCCTTATCGTCTCACCCTCGCTCAGGCTGACCATATCAGGGAGAGTCTTGCCAGGAGACCGGTAAAGGCCGTTTATGTTGCAGGGTTCGGAAAGGCCTCCTATCCCATGGCGCTTGGGATGGAGGAGGGACTCGGTGATCTGATGAAAGAAGGAATAATCATTACGAAGGACGGCCATCTTCCAGCGGAAAACCGTCTGAGTCGTATAAGGGCCTTTGAGGCCTCCCATCCTGTGCCTGATGAGAGGGGGGTCAGAGCCACAAGCAGGGTCCTGGAAATGGTTGATGCCCTTGATGAAGATGATCTCCTGATCTGTCTCACCTCAGGTGGTGGGTCTGCACTTTTTGTAGCTCCCTCCGACGGCCTTTCACTTGATGACAAACAGGCAGTCACTGATCTCCTTCTCAGGTCAGGGGCGGATATATCAGAACTGAATGCAGTCAGAAAACATCTCTCTGCCGTGAAGGGCGGACGGTTTGCAGAGAGGGTTGCCCCGGCCGGCATAATAAACCTGATCATATCTGATGTGATAGGGAATGCCCTTGATGTGATAGCCTCAGGCCCCACAGTTCCTGACCCGACAAGCTTTGATGAAGCCCTGAGGGTGCTTGAGAAGTACAGTCTCATGAAGAAGGCTCCCCCTGGTGTGCTGGATTTTCTTAAGAAGGGGAGGGAGGGGAGGTATCCCGAGACTCCCGGGCCTGATGCAGCATTTTTTGACCGGGTGGAGAACATACTTATCGGGACCAACAGAAAGGCACTGGAGGGGGCTGCAGATGCAGCGATGCAGTCCGGATATGATACTGAAATCCTCACGGACACCCTTTCCGGTGAGGCGAGGGATGCTGCGGCATGGCTCTTTGAAGTGGCCAACAGTTTTATTGAGAAGAGGGTCCGGCCGGTCTGTCTGATCTCTGGTGGTGAAACCACGGTCCAGGTGAAGGGAGATGGCAAGGGGGGGAGGAATATGGAACTTGCCCTTGCCTTTGCCCTCTTGATTGAAGGCAGGGAGGATATAACACTTCTTTCTGCCGGGACCGACGGAACAGATGGCCCCACCGATGCGGCCGGAGCCATAGTTGATGGAGATTCGATCTCAAAGGGGCGGATGGGTGGCCTTGATGCCAGGGATTTTCTTGAGCGGAATGACTCCTATAACTATTTCAGGAAAACAGGTGACCTCCTCATTACCGGTCCTACAGGGACCAATGTTATGGATATTCAGATCATAATTCTTCAATGAAACATCACATCTGTACAAAATAATATTGCTGGGAGGCGGCAAGGCTTTGAAAACACAATGCAACCGACGGGATTCAAGGAAGAGGAACCTGAATCAGCAGGTGCTGCTGAAGACTGTCTGATCAGGGTTGTCAGATACATGAATCCTTCCTTTTCAAAGGTGTCGTGCATTGGTGTTTTCCCCGCCATACCGCCTCCCCCGGACTTTAGATTTATTTTGGACACTGCTGATGAAACATATAATATTCACTGACCTCGACGGTACCCTCCTCAGGGAGGACGATTATTCCTTTGAAGATGCCCTTCCTGCGATCAGGGAGGCTCAGCGGAGAGAGATTCCGATTGTGATCTCTTCGAGCAAGACAAGGGCCGAGATCGAGACCTACAGGGATAGGCTCGGAATCAGCGACCCTTTCATATCTGAAAACGGAGGAGGCATCTTTATCCCCTGCGGGTATTTCCGGTCAATGCCAGTGGGTGACCGGATCGATGGTTATATAATGATAGCCCTTGGAGAGAGGTATGAGAGGTTGAGGGCTTTCATGGGTGTGCTCAGAAAAGAGGGTTTTCCGGTAAGAGGTTTTGGAGACATGACCCTGAAGGAGGTTGTTGAGTTGACGGGTCTTTCCGAAACAGAGGCCGAGCTTGCAAGAATGAGAGAGTTCGATGAGCCCTTCCTTTATGAAGGCGCCTCGAGAGCGCCTGAGAGCCTTATCCGACGGATCGAGGAAGAAGGGTTCCGTTGTACAAGGGGAAGGTTTCTTCACCTGATGGGAAGGAGCGACAAGGGGAAAGCGGTAAGGGTACTTACGTCATTATACAGAAGCGAATATGATAATATAAAAACAATTGCCGTCGGCGACAGTCTGAATGACCTTCCCATGCTGAGGGAGGTGAATGCGGCGTTTCTTGTCCAGAGACAGGACGGGACATATGATAGTGAGGTTACTTCTGTTGGGATAACAAGGGTTGATGCTCCCGGTCCCCGGGGCTGGAAACTGGCTGTTGAGAGGGTCCTGAATAATGAGTTCTGAAAACAGGGTTTGCAGAAGGCACGTTTCATTACGAATAAGAGAGCTATACGGTCTGGTGAGCCCGCTCATAGAGAGGGTAAGCGAACGGGTCTGTCCCTCTTGCGACTACATATGCTGCAGGGAGAGACACTTCTCATATGATCTTTACGACAGGATATTCCTTGAGCAGACAGGTCTTTATCCCACTGGTATGGATACGAGCTCGGAGTGCGATGAAGATACATACTGCAGGATGCTTTCTGAGAATGGATGCCTTCTTCCACGATGGCAGAGACCTTTCAGGTGCACCTGGTTTTTCTGTGACACAATGATCTCCGAGATGGGTGAGGATGGTCTCATGATGGAAGAGATTTTTGGTATCATAAGGGAGTTGCAGCAGCAGAGGGTCAAACTCCGGGCCGGAGGGGGGTGCATTGGCTGAAGACATGACTGGACAGTCAGTACAGGGATCTACTCCAGAACTCCCTAAAGGGGGGATTATTGCTCTGGTCGGGATTCTGGGTTCATGGGCCCTGAACGAACTCAGGACGATGGGTAGCATGTTCATCTTCCTCATGAGAAGCCTCGTCCTGATATTCAGGCCCCCCTTCAAGATACGGTTGCTGATCAGACAAATCATGTTTTTCGGTAACCGTTCGCTTCTTATTGTAATATTGACGGGACTTTTTGCCGGCATGGTCCTTGCACTTCAGGGCTACTATACACTCATGAAGTTCGGCTCCGAGGCCCTCCTCGGACCAGCCGTCGCCCTGAGCCTTATAAGGGAACTTGGTCCAGTGCTCTCGGCATTGATGGTGACGGGGAGGGCCGGGTCTGCCCTGACTGCAGAGATCGGCATAATGAGAATCTCCGAGCAGATTGATGCACTCCTCGCAATGGCCTTGAGTCCGATAAAGTACCTCGTTGTTCCCAATATACTTGCTGCCCTTATAGCCTTTCCACTGCTGTCGGCGATCTTTGATGTGGTGGGGATCTACGGGGGATGGCTCATTGCCGTAAAACTCCTCGGTCTCAGCTCGGGAACTTACTTTTCCCAGATGGAACAATTTGTCGACATGGCTGATGTAATTATGGGACTGGAGAAGTCCCTCTGTTTCGGCCTTCTCGTTTCATGGGTCTGCTGTTACAAGGGATACTATGCAGGTTTTGGTGCCAAGGGAGTAAGCAAGGCAACGACGGCCGCAGTTGTACTGTCGTCCGTGCTTGTTCTGGTTTTTGATTATCTGATCGGATCATTCTGGTTGTAAAATTCCGTATGTCTTAACATAGCAGAACCTGAATTGGAGGAAAGAGACAGCGTGGGGCGAATGCCGTGCCGGGATAAGACTTGCAGCGAATACGCCAATATACCAATAACTTATGATCGAGATATACAACCTGAAAAAGTCCTTTAATGGTCAGCCTGTACTGAAGGGTGTGAACCTCAAGATCAGGGACGGAGAGCTGCTTGCCATAGTAGGGCAGAGTGGAGCAGGTAAAAGTGTACTCATAAAGATGCTTATCGGTATACATCAACCCGATGACGGCAAGATCCTGATCCAGGGAGAGGATATAATAGAGATTTGCAAAGACGATGTCTGCAGTCTGAGAGAGAGGTTTGGTGTAGTATTCCAGGGGGGTGCGCTTTTTGATTCGATGACGGTTTTTGAAAATGTTGCCTTCCCCCTGCAGGAACGGACAAAGCTTGAGGAAGGCGTAATCAGGGATAAAGTCACTAATGCCCTTGAAGAGGTAGGGCTCAGAGGCGTTGAGGACAAGTATCCGGCAGAGTTGAGCGGTGGGATGAAAAAGAGGGTGGCCCTTGCCCGGGCGCTTATTACAGAGCCATCCATTGTGCTCTTTGATGAACCTACAACAGGGCTTGATCCCATAATTCTCCGTTCCATTCATAACCTGATAAAGGAGGCCCACGTCAGGTATGGCTTTACCGGTGTAATTATAAGCCATGAAATACCGGAGATTTTCGAGGTGGCCGACAGAGTAGCGATGCTCTACGATGGCAGAATTGTGGAGGCCGGTACTCCAGAGGAGATAGTGGGCTCTGACAATCCTGTCGTAAGGCAGTTCATATCCGGGAGCCTTGAAGGGCCCATAGAGGTGATCAGATAAAAACGGGAGGATTTCATGAAAAAATTCAATATTGAACTTGCCGTGGGATTCTTTGTGCTTATAGGCATTATTGCCCTGGGATACCTTTCAGTAAAGCTCGGGCGGATGGAGATAGTCGGGAAGGGTGGATATACCGTATATGCAGAGTTTGAGCAGACAGGGGGGATAAGGCCTGGCTCATCGGTGGAGATCGCCGGCGTTGAGGTGGGAAAGGTTCAGAGCGTGGAACTTAACGAGGATTATATGGCAGTGGTCAAAATGGTAATTGACAGGGATGTAAAACTCCAGGAGGACTCTATTGCCTCGGTTAAGACCAAGGGGCTGATCGGGGAGAAGTATATCCAGATATTGCCCGGGGCCTCGGAGAGGCTTATCGCAGATGGAGGAAAGATAAGAGAGACCGAGTCAGCCGTAGATTACGAGGAGATCCTCTCAAAGTATATCTTCGGGAAGGTTGAAGATTAGAACAGGAGGTTTGATAGTTATGGTGCAAAGGAAAAGAGCGGTTACTCTTGCTGTCTTGCTGCTTTTACAACTGCTTCTTTACCCCATGGCAGACGTATCAGCCGGAGATACGGGAAAATCGGAGAGCCTGAAAACCGATACTGCTGAACAGCAGGCCCTGGAAGAAACAGACCAGGACGACCTCGTTGTCCCTGATCCGTTAGAGCCCTTCAACCGGCTTGCCTTTGAATTCAATGACCGGTTGTATTTCTGGATCCTCAAGCCTGTAGCCCGTTTATACTCGTATGTGATGCCCGAGGACCTTAGGATGTTGGTTGACAATTTTTTTCGTAACAGCACTGCACCTGTGAGGATTGTCAATAACATCCTGCAGGGTAAACTTGAAGGAGCGGGGGTGGAACTTGCAAGGTTCGGGATCAACTCCACAATCGGCCTTGCAGGGCTTGCCGATCCGGCTAAGAAGGATTTTCACCTTGAGGAGAAGGACGAGGACTTTGGCCAGACCCTCGGCTATTTCGGGATAGGGCACGGGTTCTATATCGTCTGGCCTGTTATCGGGCCTTTGACCTTCAGGGATTCCATCGGACGGATTGCTGATGCCTTTCTTGATCCCTTTTTCTATCTTGAGGATGATTGGCTCCGGATAAGTGTATGGGGAGCAGATGAGATAAACTCGGCCTCATTACACATTGGAGACTATGAATCAATCAAGAAATCTGCACTGGACCCGTACATATCCATTCAGGATGCATACATTCAGACCAGGGAGAGAGAGGTGAATCGATGAAAATAAAAGGGATATGTCTGATTTTAGTTACAATGCTTTTCATTATCAAGCCTGTCTGTTCTTTTGCCGAAGATTCCCCTCTCCTTTCCATAAAGGAGACTGTAGATGGTGTTCTTGACATTCTCCGGGATCCCGGGCTGAAAAGTGTGGAGAAGAGAGAGACGAGACGCGAAAAGCTCCGGAGCCTTGTTTATGCAAGGTTTGATTTCGAGGAGATGAGCAGGCGGGCCGTGGGCCGTTACTGGAGAAAGTTTTCTTCAGAGGAGAAAGGGGAGTTCATCCATCTCTTCGGCAAGATGCTGGAACGGTCTTATATCGACAAGATAGAGAGTTATACAGATGAGCGGGTGGAGTATCTTTCGGAGAAGATCGACGGGCAGTACAGTGTTGTAAAGACCATGATCGTAAAGAGAAACGGCCTTGAGATACCTATTCAGTACAAGCTTATACTGAAGAACGGGGAGTGGAGGGTCTATGACGTTCTCATAGAGGGTGTGAGCCTTGTAAGCAATTACAGGAGTCAGTTCAGGAGTATACTCAGAAGAAACCCACCTGAACATCTGCTCAGAAAGCTCAGGGAAAAAACGGCGAAGAAAGTCGATGCTGTTAAAAGATAATATGGATACAGGAGAGGTTTTGAACGTATTCAGAGGGCTCATGAATGAGAAGGACCTCCTTGATCAAATTAGGAATTCATCGGAGAGAAGGAGATTTCCAGCGGGAACCATCATATATTCCGATGGTGACAGTTGTCCAGGAATTGGATTTCTCCTCTCCGGAGAGATCAGGGTATTCAAGACAGGCGAGGGGGGAGGAGAGATAACCCTTTATGAAATATTTCCTGGAGAAACCTGCGTGTTGAATGCCCTCTGCATATTGACAGGCGACCATTACCCGGCAAATGCCGTCACAGTTACCGATGTAGAACTGCTAATGGTCCCGGCATCATCTTTTCAGAGCCTTTTTTCAGAATATGATGAAATGAGAAGATATACCTTCCGGCTCCTGAGGGACCGCCTCTCAACAGTGATGGAACTTATTGAGGAGGTTGCTTTCGGGAGGATGGACAGACGCCTGATGGATTATCTCCTTGAAAAATCCGAGAACGGAAAACTCTTCAAGACCCACCAGCAGATCGCAAACGATCTCGGGACATCAAGGGAAGTGGTGAGCAGGCTTTTGAAGGATCTTGAACGGAAGGGCGCCGTGAGGCTTGAAAGGGGCACTGTCCGGATAATACGATTGTGATTTGTGACTTTGTCACAGACATCACCATGACCCCTGATCCATAATATTAAACAAGAACTCAAACGATCAGGAGGTGAATGTTATGAAAAGGAATATCGGAAGGATCGACAGGATTGTCAGGATAATTGCAGGGATTGGAATCACATCCCTTGCCTTCGTCGGGCCCCAGACCCCCTGGGCATTCCTGGGGCTCATCCCCCTGGCTACCGGCCTGATCGGCTGGTGTCCGCCCTATGCAGTATTAGGGTTCTCTACCTGCAAGAACTGTGAGTAAGATATTTGGCACATCGTTTATAAAGGCGTGAGAGAGATTTTCCTCCCTCACGCCTTTTTTGTATTTTTGTAATCCAAGTTACATTAATTTATATGGAAGAACTCATACAATGAAGGCAGGAAATCCACTATCTTTCCACAAATCAAAGGAGGTTTCATGTTTACTGCAAAAAGATCAGGACTGGTTCTGCTTCTTGTATCAATCATCCTGTTCCATTTTTCAGGGACCCTGATGGCTGATTCAGAAGGAGTGAGGAAAGAAATTCTCACCTTTGAGGGTAAACATCAGAGCATCTGGCATCTGAAGGCTGAAAAACCCTATCTCATAGGTGGTTATGGAGACAATTTCAACTATAGCGGCTCAAGGGTATCTCCCATGCTCGGAAAGGCGGAAGTGCTGCTTGATGCTGTAAAGGATACGGGAGTCATAGCGATAAAACTTATAGGCACTATGAATCCGGAAAAGGGAAAGGTCTATACAGGAAAGTTCAAGATATATTTCAGGCCAGGGAAGGGCGGGCCACCATTCCAGGAGAGTGGAGTGGCGGATTTCGTATATATGCACGGAGATACCAGGCAGGGACCTCCTGTCATGCCCAGGGAAAGGACCTATCTTGGAGCCTGGGGCGTGGCGGATGTCTACCTGAACGGAAAGCTTCTTTATCAGAATCTTTCCTCTCACATTATGTATACTGAAAGGGTTCGTGATAAATCAACTAAGGCGATATATAACAGGGATAAGACAGGCTTTTACAATCCCAAAACCCCTGCCGATGCCTCAATTGCAGCCCCTGACGAGACGGAATTTCACTTCGTAGCCCACAGCGAGGAGAAGGACAAAGGGAATTTCCCGCCTAATACTGTCTGGATGCATCTGAACTTCGAGGAGGTCAGGGATGTTTCCTCTGGATGTGGTCCTGATTGCGATTGTGGCTGTCAGAATGGTGCTCCATGCAGTTGCAGTGTGATTGGAAAGTAGAAAAAATAAAGCATTAAGTGTATAATTTACATTAAGGAGGCCGGGGGCCATGCCCCCAAGCCCTCCCGAAACCGATGAGATATTGTATTAAGAGTCTCATACTAAAGATTACAGACTGATCTTATCATATATGTTGCAGTTATTTTGAGACAGTGAATAAGTTTGAGGGCAGGGCAGTTTTATGCAACTGTAAGGTTTATAAAAAGGAGGGACTAAAATGAAGAAGACTCTGTACATTCTGCTGGTTTTTCTTTTCCTGGGTGGTTGTGTTACAACACCTGAAAGGCAGTCCGTTGCAAAAGATGAACATAAGGAGAAGTTTACAAAGCACTACAAGTCGAGCATGTTCAAGGTGACGGAAAAGGGCCTTTACAGTGTGGAACTCGTACTGAAGTCCGGGGAACTGAAGAAAGGCGCTAATGAAGTGAACCTGATTATACATGACAACAAGGACAGGGATGTTGTGGATGCAGAGATAACCATCCAGCCCTGGATGCCCGAGATGGGGCATGGCATAGACATCGAGCCTGTTATTGAGGAAAAGGGCGGCGGGCTCTATCATGTAAGCAACCTCGTACTGACCATGGGTGGACACTGGGAATTGAGGGTGGGGATAACGAAGGCAGGTGTTTCGGACATGGCGGTTTTTGACTTTCCCAGGGTAGGTGGCATGAAAATGAAGCATCGCCATGTGAAAAGGCCGGATAAGATTGATATATCCACTGTTCAGGTATCTGAGAATAGAACGTACAAGGTCTCATACATCCCTGAGATCACCCCGGTCCGGATAAATACCATCCATTCATGGACGGTTAAGATCACTGACAGTAAGGGGAACCCTGTTACCGGAGCCAGGATAGCTGTTGAGGCTGATATGCCCGAGCATGGACACGGACTCCCTACAGCACCTGAGGTGGTGGAGGAACTTCCAGGTGGAGAGTACATAATTGACGGGATGAAGTTCCAGATGCCGGGCTGGTGGGTTGTGAAGCTTCATATCAGTTCTCCTGTGGGAAAGGATACTGTCACCTTTCAACTGGATATAAGCAGGTAAAGATAAGCTTATAGCGTGTGGCGGGTAGCGGGCAGAGAAGTTAAAACAGGTTTAGGTTAAGGTCAAGGCTGAGGTTGAGGTTAAGGCTGAGTAACCTGATACACCAATACACCAATATACCAACATCCTGTTTTCTGACTGGAGGTTTCATGAAAAAGGTTTATATATCCATTCTTTGTACCCTGCTAATGCACGTATGGGTGGCTTCCTCCTGGGCAGGGGAGAGCAGCCTTCACAAATGGAGCCAGAAGGAGATTGAAATCCTGAAGGGACTGCATATGGGTTCCCTTCCACCGCTTCGGAAGGACCCTTCAAACCGGTACGATCAGGTGCCTGAGGCTATCGCCCTTGGGAGGAAGTTCTTTTTTGAAAACCGGTTCAGCGGGAACAAGAAGGTCTCCTGCGCTACCTGCCATCCCGAGAACATGAACTTTGCAGACAACCTCCCCCTTGCACATGGGATGGGCACCACTTCCCGGAGAACCATGCCCCTTCAGGGAGTGGCTTACTCACCGTGGCTTTTCTGGGACGGGAGAAAGGACTCCACATGGTCCCAGGCGCTCGGTCCCATAGAAAGCCCTGTGGAGCATGGTTTTACAAGGACACAGATAGCAGTCGTTGTGATTCGCTTCTACAGCGACGAATATGAAAAGGTCTTCGGGCCATTGCCGGAGATAGATATAGACAAGCTCCCTCTTCAGGCAAAACCCTCTCCGGATGAACCAGGTCCGCTCAAGGCCTGGGTAACTCTTCCTGAGGAAACGCGTGAGGCGATCAACCGGATTTATGTGAATGTCGGCAAGGCGATAGGTGCCTTTGTCCGGACAATAATGCCTACGCCTTCAAGATTTGACAGGTATGTCCAGGCGATTATCGATGGGGACGTGAAACAGGCGGAGAGCATACTCAATGAGAATGAAGTCCGCGGGCTCCGGCTCTTCATAGGAAAGGCAAAATGCATCAACTGTCATAACGGACCGATGCTTACTGATTATGACTTCCATGCCATCGGCGTTCCCGATGCCGAGGGCCTTCCCCCTGACAATGGGAGGGCAGAGGGGATTCCCAAGGTGCTTAATGATGAATTCAACTGTCTGAGTCCATACAGTGATGCAAAGCCCCGTCAGTGCAGGACGCTCAGGTTCATGAGTACCGATGTGGTAAAATACAGGCGGGCATTCAAGACTCCTACACTCAGAAATGTGGCGGAACGGCCTCCATACATGCATGCAGGTCAGTTTGCTACGCTTCATGATGTGCTTCATTTCTATCGCGACATGCCTGAAGAGAAAAGACCGCCTGATCTCGCACATGGAAATCTCACTGATGATGAACTGGTCTATCTTGAGGAGTTTCTGAAAACACTGAGTGCACCGCTTGAATACTTCAAGGAGTAGTTAAGGTTAGCCTGGGTTGAGTTTTTGAGTGACAGATAGATACTGAAAATGAGGTGAATCATGCTTAAGAAAGCCCCCTTGCTGTTTGTTCCGATAGCTGCTCTGCTGTTACTTTTATACGCATGTTCGCCAGTATTCACAAGGTCATTGAATGTTCCGAGGATTACCCCCCAGGAACTCAATGCAAGGATTGAATCAGGTACGGTGACAGTCATCGATGTCAGGCAGGAGCGCGACTGGGAAAGAACGCCATACAAGATAACGGGGGCATTGAGGGAACTCCCCTCTGATATCGAGTCGTGGGCAGGAAAGTACCCCAAGGATGCCCCCCTTGTTCTTTACTGTGCATGACCGGATGAGCTGACCAGTGCCGGTCTGGCACGGAGGCTGATCATGATGGGGTTTGAGGATGTATCAGTCCTGAAGGGCGGCTGGAATGCATGGTATGGCAATGGATATCCGGTTGAGAAGAGAAAATAGGAGGACAGGGATGGAGACATTCAGGAAGGAAAAGGGGCTGGAGGGCCTCAGGCTGGAAAAGAGAAAAATCCAGACAGTTCAGATCAACCTGGGGAATCGGTGTAATCAGTCATGCCGCCACTGCCATATTGAGGCATCTCCCCGGGGCAGCAAGAACATGGACAGAGAAACTGCAGAGTTGATAACCTCCAAACTCATGGAATCAGATATCAGGGATATTGAATTTACAGGCGGTACACCGGAGATGAATCCAAATCTCCGTTTCTTTATAGAAAGCCTCTCTGGCAACGGAAAGACCCTTACGGTGAGGACAAGCCTTACCGTTCTTGAGATGCCTGAATACCAGAAGTATCTTGACCTGTATGAACGGCACCGGGTGAGGGTGGTGGCATCGTTGCCGGGGCTTTTCCAGGACTCCATTGACAGCCAGCGGGGCAGGGGGGTTTTTGAAAAGACTATAAGGATGTTGAGGAAACTTAATGAGAGGGGGTTTGGGAGCAATGGTCTCGGCCTTGACCTTGTGTATAATCCCGGAGGAGATCAACTCCCTCCTCCCCAGAAGGATCTGGAACGGGAATTCCGCCAGGTCCTCAGGGAAAGATACAATGTGGAGTTCAACAAT
This sequence comes from Nitrospirota bacterium, assembly GCA_015485235.1. Taxonomy (GTDB): domain Bacteria; phylum Nitrospirota; class Thermodesulfovibrionia; order Thermodesulfovibrionales; family JdFR-85; genus WFTX01. Next base: position 18,058 of record WFTX01000331.1, read on the forward strand.
CTTATCTGCATAGTGAATTCACCCATTGGAAGATTCAGGAGGCTCCTTGAAAAGAGTGGGACTGTAGAATCTTATCTCAATGTCCTTAAGGATAATTTTAACGCCGAGACACTTGACCGGATCATGTGCCGGGATCTGGTAACACTTGACTATCATGGTTATGTCTATGACTGTGACTTCAACCTGGCCCTCGGGATGACGGTCCGGGGGTATGAAGACAAAAGGTTCTGGGAGATAGACCTTGAGGGGTTCCGGCCTTATATATCACTCTCTGAGCACTGCTATGCCTGTACAGCAGGGAGAGGGAGTTCCTGTCAGGGGGAGGTAGCCCATGCTTCCGGAATGCGGGAATCCGTCCGTGCCTACTACGGAGAGAAGCTTAAATCCTCCAGCGACCTGAAGACAACGGCCTGCTGTCCTTCAGAAGCCCTGCCCGTCTATGTAAGTGAGGTGATGCCCTATATAGCTGATGAGATAAAGGAGAAGTTCTACGGTTGCGGCTCTCCCATACCTCCCGCCATAAAGGGCTGTACTGTGCTGGATCTCGGATGCGGGACCGGAAGGGATGTCTATATCGCCTCTAAACTCACAGGTCCGGAAGGCTACGTGATAGGCATTGATATGACGGAGGAGCAGCTTGAAGTGGCCCGGAGGCATATTGATCTCCAGATGGAGAGGTTTGGATACGAAAGGCCTAATGTTGACTTCAGAAAGGGCTACATAGAGGATCTTGAGTCAGCCGGGATAGAGGATGAGTCTGTGGATATTGTGATTTCCAATTGCGTAATAAACCTCTCTCCTGACAAGGACCGGGTTTTCAGGGAGATCTTCAGGGTTCTCAAGCCCGGCGGGGAACTGTATTTCTCCGATGTCTTCTCTGGCAGAAGGGTACCCGGTCATCTGAGGGACGACCCTGTCCTGCTCGGCGAGTGCCTCGCCGGTGCGATGTATATTGAAGACTTCCGGAGACTGATCAGGGATCTTGGGTGCATGGATTACAGGGTGGTTTCCAGGAGAAAGATATCCCTTGACAGTCCTGAGGTTGAGGAAAAGATAGGGATGGTTGATTTTTATTCCATCACTGTCAGGGCCTTCAAATTAGATGACCTTGAGGACATCTGTGAAGATTACGGTCAGGTGGCCATATACAAGGGGACGGTCCCGGGATTCCCTCATTATTTTGATCTTGATGACCATCACAGGTTCATAACGGGAAAGCCCATGCTTGTCTGCGGGAATACGGCATCCATGCTCCAGAAGACCAGGTTTTTTGAGCATTTCCGGATAGTGGGTGACAGGTCGGTACACTATGGCCCCTTTGACTGCGGCCCGGCCTCGGAAAAGACCGGTGATGATAACAACTGTAGCGGCGGAGCCTGCTGCTGATCAAGGAGGTATTATGAAAAGGTTTGTTTTTGTGGTCTTGAGTCTTGTTATATTGGTCATGGCTGGCTGTTCCTCCCTTGGGCAGAAAGGGGAATCGACCCAGCATCCAGGGCATCCGGGGCATGAGTATCATTATTAGAGGTCTGGCCAGGGGCACAAAGACGGGCTAAGGTCAAGGCGAATGGCCTAATAACCCATTAACCAATATACCAATACACGGAGGTATTTACAATGGCCCATGAGATTGACTTCGAGATCTTCGGCGACGACATGCAGTTTGTGGAGATTGAACTTGATCCCGGGGAGACGGCGATTGCCGAGGCAGGTGCGATGATGTATATGGAGTCCGGAATTTCGATGCAGACGATATTCGGTGACGGAAGTGAAGAGTCGTCATCAATAATGGGGAAAATCTTCGGTGCCGGTAAAAGGGTCCTTACAGGTGAGAGCCTCTTCATGACAGCCTTTACGAACTCCGGCGAGGGAAAGCAGAGGGTTGCTTTCGGTGCCCCCTATCCTGGAAAGATAATACCCATAGATCTTTCTGAACATGGCGGTGAGATGATCTGTCAGAAGGACTCCTTCCTTTGTGCTGCAAAGGGAGTCTCAATAGGGATAGCCTTTCAGAAGAAGCTCGGTGTCGGTCTCTTCGGGGGTGAGGGGTTCATACTCCAGAGGCTCCAGGGAGACGGATACGCCTTCGTCCATGCAGGCGGCACCATTGTAGAAAAGCCCCTCCGTGCCGGAGATTCCCTGAAGGTTGATACCGGCTGCCTTGTTGCACTTGAAAAGACTGTCAGTTACGATATAGAGTTCGTGGGCGGGATCAAGAGCGCCCTCTTCGGTGGTGAAGGCTTCTTCTTTGCCAGGCTCACAGGCCCCGGCAGGGTCTGGCTCCAGTCCCTTCCCTTCAGCAGGCTTGCAGACAGGGTGATATCTGCCGCTCCAAAGACAGGCGGAAAGTCGAGAGGGGAGGGCTCTATTTTCGGCACAATTGGAAACCTGATGGACGGTGACAACAGGTTCTGAGGATTGAAATAAGTGAAAAATGAGGGGGAGGGTTGGAGGAAATGGTCGGGGCGAGCCGATTCGAACGGCCGACCTCTCGCACCCCAAGCGAGTGCGCTAACCAGACTGCGCCACGCCCCGAACTTTTCTCAGGAAAGCTCCGAAATGATCTCCCGGAGACGTGCCTTTATACGGGAGAGTTTTTCATGGACTGCAGAGGCAGGAACCTCTGCCGGGGTATCTTCTTCATCATTGACTACATGAAGATGAGCCTCAGCGAATTTCTTTTTGACACCTTCAATAGTGTATCTCTCATCATAGAGGAGCTTTTTTATCTCCAGGATCATCTCTATATCCTTCTTTACATAGAGACGCTGTCCTGAACGGCTCTTTCTCGGTTTAAGAAAGGGAAACTCGCTCTCCCAGTACCTTAGAACATAGGGTTCCACACCAGTAATACGTCCTACTTCACCGATCTTGTAAAAGAGTTTCTCCGGGATCGATTTTTCAGTGGTTATTTTATTTCTTTTAGCTTTGATCATTCTGACTCAGCCTTTTCAACAGCCTCTTTCAGGATGTTGCTTGCCTTGAAACTTATGACCTTTCTGGCGGTAATCTCCATATCTTCGCCTGTCTGGGGATTTCTTCCCCGTCTTGGTGTCTTCTTTCTTACATTAAACGTACCGAACCCTGTTATCTTGACAGATTCACCCTCTGCAAGGGTATCCTTTATTGTATCTATGATGATCTCAATTATATCCTGGGCCTCCTTTTTGGGGAGTCCCACTTTTTCAAATATTACACGTGCCAGATCTGCTCTCGTCATAAATGCACCTCTTGTTAATTATAATATCTCGAGTTAAGAAAGTCAAGTTAATGTTTTGATTTTTAATCTTTTTTGTATAAAAGGAGGTGATGGTCGTGTATGTCAAGACCCTTCTGCCCCTGCTAGTACTCCTGTTCAGCCTCGTTGGAGGGATTCTTTTTGAAAAATGGGTCAGGAAAGATCCTGAGGAACGTCTCCGCCATATCGCAGGATTTTCTTTCGGTATAGGGCTGACAGCTCTGGTAATAGGTATATATATTGGGGAGATACTATGAAGAACTTAAAGTAGAAGATTAAATACAATGTGTGTTGGCTTTATGAAAAAATATGGTGGGCGATACTGGTTTCGAACCAGTGACCTCTGCCGTGTGAAGGCAGCGCTCTCCCGCTGAGCTAATCGCCCAACCGTGGCATATGTGCTCTGAATATGCACAGCGAACGCATTCCCAGTGGTCTTGCCACGGGGAATGCGAGCGGATGTAATGAGATAAAAACTTCCTTA
>WFTX01000332.1 GCA_015485235.1 Nitrospirota bacterium
AGATGTGTATAAGAGACAGGTGATGGCCTCTATGACCTCCTCCACCTTCTCCTCCGGCACGGCCACCTCGACCTTCACCTTCGGGAGAAACTGGACCTCATATTCCACTCCTCGATAGACCTCCAGGTGACCCTTCTGCCTCCCGAAACCCTTCACATCCACTATGGTCATCCCCTTTACGCCCACATCAAGGAGTGCCTTTCTTACCTCATCAAGCCTGTAGTGCTTGATGACCGCCGTTACCATCCTCATGAATAAATACCTCCTTTGATCGGTAAATGGTTGCCGTTTGCCTGTTATTAAACCAGATCACGACAATTTTGTCAATACAAAATTGTCGGTCCTACAACCTTGTAGGAGATCTGCATTTCTGCTTTCCTTTGTTTTCAGGGACTTAGCATCTGGCATGGTTTTTGTTCTGTAGAGGTGGAATCCTGAACAGGAAAATGAACCCTCATGAAAGGAAGATCACTGAAAGAAAGACTGGAAGAGCTGGAAAGGGAAGAGATCATCAGGGCACTCCACCGGTGCCGATGGGTAAAGGCCCGGGCAGCAAGGGAACTGGGTATAACGGAACGGATGATCCGTTACAAGGTAAACAAATACGGAATCAGAAGAAGGGAGGTGGGGCAATAGTGTTGAGTGGCAAGTGATCCACAAGAATTGAAACTCAAAGAGTGGCAACAACTTTCCCGGGTTGCAAAAAACCTGGACTGAATGCAGCAGTCAATTCAATCAGAAGGAGGTATCAAGATGAGAAGATTAAAGGTTATGGTTCTGGCAATGGTACTGTCCCTTGCCGTGAGTGTCCCGTGGGTATTCGCAGAAGCCCCGAAGGTAAGCGGTTCTGCCTCTGTGGGTGTTTTCAGTAATTACGTATGGCGAGGCCAGAAGTTGAGCAACTCCTATGTCATCCAGCCATCTGTAGGGATAACCTATAACGGTTTTGGCATAAACCTCTGGTCCAACATTGATCCGGACTTTGGTGATGATCTGGAGATTACCGAGACCGACCTGACCATTGATTATGCCTTTGATGTTGAGAAATTCGGTTTTGACGTGGGGCTCATATATTACGGCCTGGAGGGCGCTCCTGATACTGCCGAGCTCTACGCCACTGTCTCCTACGATACCCTGCTCAGTCCATCCCTGACACTCTACTATGACATTGATGAAGGTGACGGTGGATTCGCCGTTTTCTCCATAGGTCACAGCTTTGAGCTGGCCAGGAAGATAGCCCTGAATCTCGGAGGTTCGGTGAGCATAAATTTTGACAATGAAGTGATGGGATACGATTCAGAAGGTGATACATTCACCAATTTCTATAACGGCGAAGTCTCGGCTTCCCTGAGCATTCCTGTTACAGGGTCAATCACCATAGAACCGGTGGTTGCCTGGTCCTTCCCTCTGAGCAATGATGCCGAGCACGCGCTGAGTGCGATCAGTGACGACGGGGACAAGGATATCATCTACGGCGGAATAACCCTCTCACTCAGTTTTTGAACTGACCAGTCCTTAAAACCTTTACAGGAGGAGCGAAATGAAAAGGCTTATAATCTGTCTGATAGCAATTTTGATGGTGTTCAACCTGCTGGGTGGCCTTCTTTCAGCCGAAGAAACATCCAGCCCTAACCCTCCTCTGGCCGGGGAGTCCGTGACTCCCCAGCCGGAGGAGGCCATTAGTGCCACGGAGGTTCAGAGAAATGCAGACTTTGTATGGACCCTTGTTGCGGCCTTTCTGGTCTTCTTCATGCAGGCAGGATTCGCCATGGTTGAGGCCGGCTATACAAGGGCGAAGAATGCTGTAAACATAATCATGAAAAACATGATGGACATGTCCATGGGGGCCCTTGCCTTCTGGGCCGTAGGGTTCGCCCTCATGTTCGGTGCTACAAAGACTGGATGGTTCGGTACAACAGGATTCTTTCTGAGTGACTTTGCAAAAGATGGCGATCCCTGGACCCTGGCCTTCTGGATGTTCCAGGTGGTCTTCTGTGCAACGGCCGCAACCATTGTATCAGGCGCAATGGCTGAAAGAACCAAGTTTGCTGCTTACCTGGCATACTCTGCAGTGATAAGTGCACTGATCTATCCGGTATTCGGGTCCTGGGCCTGGGGAAGCCTCTACAAGGGTTCCGGCTGGCTTGAAGGACTGGGGTTCATAGACTTTGCCGGCTCAACAGTGGTCCACTCCGTAGGCGGCTGGGCAGCCCTTGCAGGGGCAATAGTAATAGGCCCGAGGCTTGGCAAGTACGTAAACGGCAAAGCCCGGGCGATCCCGGGGCATAACATCACCCTGGCCGCTCTCGGGGTATTCATCCTCTGGTTCGGATGGTACGGCTTCAACCCTGGAAGTACCACAGCTGCAAACACGGACATCGCCATAATCGCCGTCAACACAACGCTGGCAGCGGCGGCCGGGGCAGTAGGTGCGATGCTGGTCTCCTGGGTAATGTTCAGAAAGCCCGATGCATCCATGACCCTGAACGGTGTCCTGGCAGGTCTTGTGGGAATTACGGCGGGCTGTGCAAACGTGCTTCCAGGCAGTGCGGCGATCATCGGTCTTATTGCCGGCGTGATAGTGGTACTCTCGGTTGTCTTCATTGATCAGGTCCTCAAGGTGGACGACCCCGTTGGTGCGGTATCTGTTCACGGTGTATGCGGAGCATGGGGAACCCTTGCAGCGGGGCTGTTCAACGCAGGAGGCGTCACACTCAAGATTGTTGCAATACAGCTGCTTGGCATAGTCGCCTGTTTTCTCTGGGTCTTCCCCACGGCTTTTGTTCTGTTTAAGCTGCTGAAGGCCACCATGGGTCTCAGGATCAGCAGGGAAGAAGAGCTGGAAGGGCTTGATGTCGGTGAACACGGGATTGAGGCATATCCGGACTTTCAGATCCATCCTGAGGCAAAGGGCGTCAGGATATAAAGGAGGAAGCCATGAAAAAAGTAGAGGCCATAATCAAACCCTTCAAACTGGATGATGTGAAAACCGCCCTCGCCGGAATAGGCATTCAGGGGATGACCGTCTCCGAGGTTAAAGGGTTTGGACGGCAGAAAGGACAGAAGGAGGTTTACCGTGGCACGGAATACGAGGTCCAGTTTCTGCCAAAGATCAAGCTTGAGATAGTGGTTCCCGAGGATATGACAGAGAAGGTGGTTGAAAAGATAATAGCCACAGCAAACACGAACTCAATAGGCGATGGAAAGATCTTTGTAACTTCCGTAGAGGAGTCCTACAGGATCAGAACAGGTGAGACCGGCAGGGATGCCCTCTGATACACCTTTACCTCCCCTGAAGAGGCCCTTTCCCGACCGGGAAAGGGCCTTCTTTTTTTAAGCCTTAGTTAAAAAACTCTTCTATACAAGACGTCTGCTGATCACGGGTTCAAGGGTTGCCACGATGCGACCCTTTTCAAAGATGGTAACCCGTCCGGTGCTCTCAGAGACCACCACCGAGACTGCATCGGTCCTGAAACTGATGCCTGCAGCAGCCCTGTGTCTTGCACCCAGTCCTCTAAGGTGCTTTGTGGCTATCCTTGCGGTATCCAGATGCCGGCCGGCAGCTTCCACCACTCCATCATCTGAGATTATTATGGCACCGTCCAGCTTAGCCAGTTCCTTTATGCTTTCCACAACCTCGGGCCGGGTAAGCAGTCTTTCCCGCCTTGGATATCCTTTGAAGGGATTGAATACCGCCTGATGTGAAAGGGAGATCACATTCTTTGTATCTCCCACCACAAATGTCGTTCCCACAGGTTTTCCCTCCCTGCCCAGCGCCCCGATATCAAGGGCGATATCCACCACAGCCATCAGGGCCAGGAAGGCCCTGTTGTTAATCAGGCACCTTACATCGAAGGGGAACTCCTCGCTCCAGGAGAGACCGAGGTCATGGATCGTTATTGTGTCAAGGTGGCTTTTTCCCCAGGGGCCAAGCACACAGACCACCCTGCTGTCCGTCTGGATTACTTCCTGGAGAACCCCCTGAAGGAAGGCATACTTGATTCTTGAAAAGCGGGTCTGGTTTCCTGACCAGCTCCGGAGAACCCTTACTCCGGCATTTTTGAACTCTGAATCCCTGATGCTGAGGGGCCGGGGAACGACAAGCACTATGCTGCCCTTTGCCTGAAGGCTGGAACGGAAAAACCAGCGACAGTCCCTTGCCGTGTTCAAAAACAGAAAGAGGCTCTCACACCTTGTCTCTTCAGCCAGCTTCAGGGCATTATCAATAATTATGCTTTTCTGCCCCTTCATGGTCGGCAATGCCGAAAATATCTTACCACAGATCTGTACAAAATGGCAGGCAGGATCTGGGTGATCGCTGTAGAGCCCGGGCTTGGAGCGACCTTTCCAGAAAATATGCTAAAATTCAGTGATGCCCAGTAAAAAGAGATACACTCTCTTTGTCTACAGCACGTTACTGTGGGATGAAGTTGTCTCGCAACTGATCGGAAGAAAACCAGTAACAGAAGAAGCTCTCCTTGACGGGTATAAGCGATGCAGGATAAAAGGGGCCTTCTACCCCGGATTAAGACAGGTCGGCAGCTCAACGGTGAAAGGCAGGGTCATCAGAGGCCTGAGTAAGCGTGACCTGGCGGTGATCGACCGGTTTGAGGGAGATGCTTACAAGAGGATCAGGGTAAGAGTCAGGACCCCTGTTCACGGCGATGAAGAGGTGTTCACCTATATAATCAAAGAGGCGTACCTGGAGATCCTCGTTGATCAGGAGTGGCACGAAACAGACCTTTCAGTGGTTGAGTTAAGAAGGCTTATCCACGAAGAGGCGCAAGGCTAAGAGGGTACTTTTAACCCGTATTTCTTGAGCCTGTACCCGAGCTGCCTCGGCGTTATGCCAAGGGCCCGGGCCGCCCGGGCCTGTATGAAATTATGCTCCCTGAGGGCGTTCATGATCCTTTCCTTTTCCATGGACTCCACCTCTTTAGAGAGCGCCCGGGGCTCCCCGACGGTGAGGCCGGCCTCAGAAGGCTTTTCCGTATCGAGGGAAAGCATATCCATCTGGAAATCACGGGCCGTAATCCTGTTGCCTTCAGCCATGATTACCAGCCGTTCAAGGGTATTTGCCAGCTCTCTGATGTTTCCGGGCCATGAATGGTCCATAAAGGACTGCATTGCATCCCCGGAAATCACCATCTGCTTCCTGTACTTTTTGTTGAATCTTCTGAGATAGAAGTTGACAAGATGGGGGATGTCCTCCTTCCTTTCCCTGAGGGCAGGGAGCCTGATTGATACCACATTGAGCCTCCAGTAGAGGTCTTCCCTGAAGTTCCCCCTTTTGACCTCATCAATGAGATTCCTGTTGGTCGCTGCCAGTATCCTCAGGTCCGCCTTTAGGGGTTCCGATGAGCCGAGCCGTTCAAAGGTCTTCTCCTGAAGGACCCTCAGGAGTTTTGCCTGAACAGAGAGGGGGAGTTCACCTATCTCGTCAAGGAATATGGTACCGCCTCTGGCCCGCTCGAACCTGCCGATTCTCTTCTCGGTTGCCCCTGTGTAGGCACCCTTTTCCGCACCAAAGAGTTCCATCTCCAGCAGGTTCTCCGGGAGGGCTGCACAGTTAACGGCAACAAAGGGGCCCTCTGCCCTGGCACTCTGATAGTGAATAGTCCTTGCCATGAGTTCCTTTCCTGTACCGCTTTCACCCAGGAGGAGCACCGTGGCATCCGTGACAGCAACCTTGGTAATCATCTTCAGGACAGCCTGGAACCTGGGAGACTCGCCAATCAGGTTTGGCACACTGAACCTGTCCTTCAGTTGACGCCTCAGTTCCTCCCGCTCTGAGTCAGCCTCTCTGAAGATCCTCCAGAGCCCCACGAACTGGGCGATCAGTGAAGAGACAATCCCGAGGACCCTTATATCGTCATCGACTCCTCCATGCTCGCTGGAATAGATCCTGTCCACACTGATCACTCCGAGGACCTCGCCCTTGAGTTCTATGGGATGACAGAGAAAGGATATCCCTTCCTTGTCAGGGCGGGATCCGGTCCTGTTCAGAAACTTGGGCTCATCACCTATGTCCGGTACAAGCATGGGTTCAGCCGTCTCCATGACCCGGCCCACGATGCCTTCACCTATCCGGTACTTGCCCTTTCGAATCTCATCACGGCTGAGGCCATGGGCGGCAACTATTTTCAGCTCCCCCGAGACCGGCTCCAGCAGATAGACACAACCCCGCTGCATCTCCAGTTCCTCACTCAGTGTCTTCATGGCAGATGTGAGGTTTTCCTCCAGGTCAAAGGATGCAGTCAGAACCCTGCTCACCTCAAGGATTGCAAATAACTCCCTGTTTTTTTCGCTCTTCATGTCCCGTCCTTAAAGGGAATAACCTTCCTCGCCATGCTGGGCAAGGTCAAGCCCCTGTCTTTCCTCATGGTCATTTACCCTGAGCCCGATGGTCCAGTCGATCACCTTGAGTATGACGAGGCTCACCACCCCGGAGTACAGAATCGTGGCAAGACTCGCCAGCGCCTGTACACCCAGCAGGGTGATATTGCCGTAGAGAAGCCCGTTAGCACCAGAGGGATTGACTGCAACAGACGCAAACACCCCTGTTGCCAGGGCACCCCACAGGCCTCCAACACCATGAATCCCCAGGACATCAAGGGAGTCATCATAACCGAACCGGGTTTTTGCATTAACGGCAAAGTAGCAGAAAAGACCCGCTCCGAAACCGATCAGGATTGAAGAGAGAGGGCTCACGAACCCCGCAGCCGGCGTTATCCCAACAAGACCGGCCACAGCACCACTTACTGCCCCCAGTGCGGTGGGTTTCCCCTTCTGTATCCACTCAATAAACGTCCAGGCAAGGGCAGCTGAAGCCGCAGCCGTATTGGTGGTGACAAAGGCAAGTCCGGCCAGGGAATCCGATGCCAGGGCACTGCCTGCATTAAAGCCGAACCAGCCGAACCAGAGAAGGGCAGCCCCCATTATGGTAAGGGGGAGGTTGTGGGGCTGCATCGGCTCCTTCAGGTAGCCTATCCTCTTACCTATAACCAGAGCAGAGACTATCGCCGCCACAGCCGAGTTGATATGCACCACCGTTCCGCCTGCGAAATCAAGGGCCCCCAGTTTGGCACCGATCCAGCCACCGCCCCAGACCCAGTGGGCAACAGGTGAATAGACAAACGTTGCCCAGAGGACCGTAAAGACCAGCATTGCAGAAAACTTCATTCTTTCTGCAAAGGCCCCTGTTATCAGGGCAGGAGTGATTATCGCAAACATCCCCTGAAACATCATGAACACCAGGTGGGGGACAGTCGGTGCGAGAGGGGCGGGCTCAGCACCAATCCCGACAAGACCGAACCACTTCAGTCCTCCTACAACCCCGCCGATATCAGGACCGAAGGCAAGGGTATATCCCCAGAGCACCCATACAACACTCATGACACAGAGGATTATGAAACTGTGCATTATGGTGCCGAGGACATTCTTCCGCCTGACCATTCCGGCATAGAAGAATGCAAGCCCCGGTGTCATCAACATGACAAGGGCCGTAGAGACAAGAAGCCAGGCCGTATCCCCTGCGCTGATGGCTGAAGCCTCTGCCCCGTAAACGGGCGAACCTGCAGCCAGAAGCAGAAACAGCATCCCCGGAACTCCTCTAAGAATGAAACCTCTCATCTTTTCCTCCTCTTTATCGGCATATGGTTGCCGTTTTCCGTATTAAAGCACAGACCCGACAAAATTGTCAACCCCCGGCAGGACACCCCAGATTGCCGATAGAAAAAATACCCCAACAATAA
>WFTX01000333.1 GCA_015485235.1 Nitrospirota bacterium
CCAACAATAAAGGGCAGGAGGGCATAGGGTTTGAGCGGTTTCAGGCAATCTATGATCTTCACCAGGAAGGTGAAGCAGATTGCCTGCCTCGGAGCAGGGGTCCCCGAAAAGTCGAAGACTTTTTGGGGTATGGCTGCCTTGGATGGCCTGCGAGAATGAGACGAAAAGCCTGTACCCTCCTGCCTTGTAACTGACTGATGAGTCAATCGGCATTTTTGGGAGTAAGGGGGGCTTACACTCATGGCGCCTGCCAACCGGCAATCTCCGGTTTCTCAGAACCAACCGGTCACGGAGAGGGCACAAGTTCTCCCAGGAGCCCTTCAAGGAATGAGACCGTCTCCTTCAGGCTCCCGTCTTCCCCATCTGCAGTTATGGAAAAACCATCCTCTGTAAGGACAACACTGTCAGGATACCGGTTCCTGAGGGCAACGAGTTCGTCCACCCCGAGAGGGGTGTCACTGAAGAACCCAAGGTGAATCTTCCCATCACTCAAGGAGATATTCGAGACCCCCAGTCTCACTCCGGCAAGCCTCAACCTCACCATCCGGATCAGGTTCATCACTTCTTCCGGAGGAGGACCAAAGCGGTCATTCATCTCCTCAAGGAGTTCATCCAGTTCTTTCCCCTCATGACAGAGGTGAAGCCTCCTGTACACCCCGAGCCTGATTGATGGATCAGGGATATAGACATCAGGGATAAAGGCGGTCAGCCTCAGGTCTATCCGTGGAGTTCTTTCCTGTCTGACCACGTCCCCTTTCAGTCTCGCCACCTCCTCGGATAACATCTCCATGTAGAGATCGAACCCTACCGCACTGATATGGCCGGACTGCTCCTGGCCCAGGAGGTTTCCGGCCCCCCTTATCTCCAGGTCCTTCATCGCAAGTTTCAACCCGGCCCCGAGATAGTTCAGTTCCTCGATAGCCCTTATCCTCTGGCGGGACTCTTCCTTCATCTCCCTGATGGAGGGAACAACAAAGTAGGCATATGCCTGGAGTCCTCCCCTGCCCACTCTTCCCTTGAGTTGATAGAGGTCGGCCAGTCCCATCCTGTCGGCACGGTTCACTATGATCGTATTTGCCCGGGGAACGTCTATCCCCGAGCCGACTATGGATGTCGAGAGGAGGAGTTCGATCTCTCCCTCCATGAACCGGAGCATTATATCCTCGAGGTCCTTCTCCCGCATCCGGCCGTGGGCTGTCTCCATCTTCACCCCCGGCACAAGGGCCCTTATACGCCTGGCGATGGTATCCAGTTCACTGATCCGGTTGTGGACAAAAAAGACCTGCCCGCCTCTCTGCCTCTCCCGCTCGATCGCCTCCCTTATGATCTCTTCCCTGAACTCAGTAACCATCCCCCTCACGGCAAGCCTCTCCTCGGGAGGGGTCTCTATAAGGGTCATCTCCCTGATCCCGGAGAGGGACATCTCCAGTGTCCTCGGGATGGGGGTGGCACTCATGGTCAGGCAGTCAACCCCCTTTTTCATCTCCTTTATCCTCTCCTTGTGCCTGACGCCGAAACGGTGCTCCTCATCCACGATCAGGAGGCCGAGGTCACTGAACTTCACTGTCTTTCCAAGAAGGGCATGGGTGCCTATTATGATATCTATCTCACCCCTTTTCAGCAATTCAAGGGTCCTCTTCCTCTCAGATGGTGTCTTGAATCGGCTGAGGTAGTCAATCCTGACAGGAAAGGCCGTAAACCTTGCCCTGAAGGTCCTGTAGTGCTGCTCCGCAAGTATGGTGGTCGGGACCAGAACGGCAACCTGCCGGGAATCATAAACCGCCTTGAAGGCCGCCCTCATCGCAATCTCCGTCTTCCCGAACCCTACATCCCCGCATAACAGCATGTCCATGGGCCTCGGCTTCTCCATCGCCCTTTTTATCTCACCCCATGCCCTTGCCTGATCAGGAGTCTCTTCGTAGGGGAAGAAGGTCTCGAACTCCCTGTGGAGCTCCGTATCAGGGCTGAAGGGGTATCCCTCTACCACCTCCCTGTGGGCATACAGGGCCAGAAGCCTCTTTGCCAGTTCCCTTATCTTTTTCTGTGCAAGGGCCCTCCGCTTTTTCCATTTCCGGCTTCCGAGTTTGTCAATGGCAGGGGTTACACCTTCAGGGGCCCTGTATTTACTCACCAGCCCGATGTTATGGACTGGAAGATAGAGGACCGCACCGTCGGCATATTCAATAACCATCACCTCACCGCCGCCATCTCCGGCCTCCATGCTCGAGAGTCCTGCATACCTGCCAATCCCGTGCTCCCTGTGGACCAGGTAATCGCCCGGCCTCAGGTCCTCAATCCGCTCAAGGAGGTTCCTGCCCGACTTCTTTTTCCTGAGAAAGCCCGGCGGGCCCTTCCCAAAGAGGTCATGAGATGTGATAATCAGAAGATCCCCTGTTCTGAACCCCTCTCTGAGCCTGCCCGTAGTTACGGCATACCTGCCGGTATACTCTCCGGCCTTCCCTGCCGGGAGGAAAGGGATGTCCAGCCCCTCCTCACCGGCCAGTTCCCTCAACCTCTTTGCCTGCGCCTCAGTGGAAACCACAAAGAGGGCCCGACAGGAGAGGGCCTTCAATGCCGATGGAATCTCAAATATATCCTTTCTCTCTTCAGGCAGTATTCCGAGGCCGCGGAGTGTTGAGATGGGAGCATTCAGTCCGCCCTCAAGGGGGAGGCTCTGAAGAAGATGTAACCTCCCCGGGAGTTTCTCCTTTATAAACCCGGCCTTTTCATCTTCGACATCAAGAAGGTAACCAGAGGCGCTATCCGTAAAGTGGTCCAGGACGGTCCAGTCCTCTTTCTTTTCGTAAAGGGGGAAAATCTTCACACTCTCAAGCTCCTGGAGGGACCTCTGAGTCGCCGGATCAAAGGACTTCACCGACTCCACCTCTTCACCGAAGAACTCTATCCTGACCGGGAATTCACTTCCGCAGGGAAAGACGTCGAAGACCCATGACCTGTCACAGAACTCCCCTTCGGAATTTACAACAGAGACCCTCCTGTAACCGAGTGTGATCAGACTCTCGATCAGGCCGGTCCTCTCCCTCTCCTCACCCCGCCTGATATGGAGCAGGGACTTTCTGAGCTCCTCAGGGGGGAAAGTCTGCCGGGAGAAGGCATCAAGGCTCCCCACTATCAGGTCCCCCCTTTTCCAGCCCGAAAGGATCTCAAGCCTCCTGCCAGTTGCAGACGGGTCATCCCCCTCCTCGATCAGAAAGACCCTGCCTTTTATCTCCGGGCAGAAACGGCTCCAGAAGAGAAGATCGGCATATACCGTCTCTGCCTCGACTGCATCCCCTGTCACAACAAGGTGGACCCATTCCCCTTCATCGCCTGCCCTGAGTGCAATAAAAAGCGAGATACCCGATCCCCGGAGGCTGTAGAGTTCGGTCAGTCCTTCAGGGCCGGGAAGGGAAGACCCAAATCCGGCAAGGCTCTTATGAATTATATCTCTGAAGGCATCCATTGGCGGGTAAAAAAGACTGTAATTTGGTATATTGGTTATTGGTTATTGGGTTATCAGGTTTCTTAGCCTCAGCCTTAACCTTGACATGCCTTTCTACTCCATCCCCGCTCCACGCTTTTTTTCAGTACAGAAACGCTCAATAATCCTTTCAATAATCCCGGTTGTGGAATAGCCCTCCCTGTAAGGGATCACCCTCACATCCTCCACAAGATCACCCCCCACGATATCCTCCACCTTCCAGTCCCCGCCCTTTACAAGCACATCCGGTCTGAGTGCCTTTATCAGTTCGTAAGGGGTCTCCTCATCAAAGAGGACGACATAATCAACCGGTTCAAGGGATGCAAGGACAAGGGCCCTTTCATCTTGAGGGACAATGGGTCTCATGGGCTTGAGAAGTCCCACTGATCGGTCCGAGTTCAGGCCCACCACAAGACAGTCTCCAAGTCTCCGGGCCTCCTCCAGGTACTGGACATGGCCCGCATGGATGATATCAAAACACCCGTTCGTGAAGACGATCCTCTCACCTCTCTGTCTTCTCTCCTCGAGTATACCTGCGAGGTCTGACCTGTTGACTATCCTGGAGGCGATCATTCTGCTCTCTCTTCCATACATCCTGAAAGGATCTCCCTCAGGGAGGGCGGGAGCCTCAGGGGCCTCATCTCACCCGAGACAGTGGCGAGTTTGACAGACCCTCTTACAAGGAGTTCCTCACCCCTTCTTATCTCATGCCTGAAAGTCACAGAGGCAGGACCGGTCCCTGTAACGCATGTATCAAGGGTGAGAAGGTCCCCGTATCTGCCCGGGAGGAGGTAGTCCAGCTCTGCATGTACCACTACAAAGTAGATCCCCTCCTTCATCAGTTCATTGAGGGTGAGTCCGCAGTCTCTCAGAAACTCCGTCCGTCCCCTCTCAAAGTACTTGAGATAGTTTGCATAGTAGACCACTCCCCCACAGTCGGTATCCTCATAATAAATCCTTATGGGAAGGGTATGCTTCATTCTCAACGGGAGGAACTGAAGATCCTGAGGAAGTCGTTGTACAGGGCAAAGACCATCAGGAGTATGATGATTGCATATCCGATCTTGTGGGCAAGGACGACCGTCCTCTCATCCAGGGGCCTTCCCTTTATCCCCTCTATGATGAAGAGCATGAGGTGCCCGCCATCCAGTATCGGGATGGGGAGCAGGTTCAGTATACCCAGATTAACACTCAGGATCGCCATGAACATGAAATATGGGAGAAGCCCTGCCGAGGCGGCCTTCCCGGACTCCTTTACTATCGTCAGAGGCCCCCCGATATTCTTGACCGAGACCTCACCTGTAAGGAGCATCCTGATGGAGTCAAAGACAAAGAAGCCCATCCTGTATGTGGCGATTAGACCCTTGTAGGGTGCCTCAAGAAGGGATTCCGCCTTCACTGAATTGAAGAACCCACCACCGGTCTTCCTCACTCCGATCCTCCCGATAACCACGGTCTTGCCTTCGCTGTCCTCCCTCTCGATCTTCTCGGGTATGATCGGGATATCCAGCAGTTCCTCACCCCTCTTTATCCCGAACCGGAGCTCCTTCCCCGGGCTTCGGGAAACTATCTCTACCATGTCAAACCATGTATCGATCCGCCTGTTATCAATGCTTACTACCAGGTCACCGGGCTTAAGCCCTGCCCTTTCGGCAGGATAGCCCTTCTCAACCTGATCGATCACAGGGAGGAGCTTGCTTATAACCGGGATGTTGACAGGCACGCCGCCGGCCAGCACGACGGTGAATATCAGCCAGGTCAGGAGTATATTGAAGAGAGGGCCGGTGAATACGATCAGTGCCCTCTTCAAAAGGGACTGGGTATGAAAGGCCCTCTTAAGCTCTGATTCGTCCAGTTCCTCGCCCGGCTCCTCACCGAGCATCTTTACGTAACCGCCCAGGGGAACGGCTGATATCATGTACTCCGTATCCCCCCACTTCCGTCCAAAAACCTTCGGACCAAACCCGAGGGAGAAGCGGAGAACCTTTACTCCCGTGAGCTTTGCAACCAGAAAATGCCCAAGCTCATGAATGAATATCAGTATCCCCAGAAGGATAACTGCCGAAATTATTGTCACATGACCTCCTCTCTAAAGATTATCAGGCGCTCCAAACAATTTTTATACGGGATTTTACTGGGGAGAAATGTGGGATTAACCCTTAATTACCAGTTCTTCCGCCCTTCTTCTTGCCCCGGAATCCACCTCAAGCAGGAGGTCCAGGTCGGCAATCTCTGTAAACTCGGTCTGCTGAAGCACCTTTTCTATTATAACAGGTATGGATGTGAAAGGAATAAGCCCCTTGAGGAAACCATCTACCGCCACCTCGTTGGCGGCATTCAGGACAAGGGGGGCTGTGCCACCGGCTCTGAGGGCGTCATAGGCAAGCCTGAGGCATGGAAAGGCATCCGTATCCGGCCTGTGGAAGGAGAGTTCCCCGATCTCGGTAAGCCTGCACTCCTCAACCACGCCGGGCAGCCTTTCAGGCCAGGAAAGGGCATAGGCTATGGGCCCCTTCATATCGGGACGTGAGAGCTGGGCCAGGAGTGTCCCGTCACTGAATTCCACGAGGGAGTGGATTATGCTCTGGGGATGGATCACCACATCTATCTCATCGGGGGCGAACCCGAAGAGATAATGGGCTTCAATAACCTCAAGCCCCTTGTTCATCAGGGTTGCGGAATCCACGGTTATCTTCCTCCCCATGCTCCAGGTAGGATGCATCAGGGCATCATCAGGGCTCACACTTTCCAGGCTCTCAAGGCTCTCACCGAAGAAAGGTCCTCCCGAAGCGGTCAGAATGATCCTTCTGATCTCCATCCGGGAGTGTCCGATGATGCACTGATATATCGCACTGTGTTCACTGTCCACAGGAATGATCCGTGCACCTGTCTCCAACAGCCTTTTCTGGACAAGGGGGCCTGCCATCACCAGGGTCTCCTTGTTGGCAAGGCCGATGGTCTTTCCCTCATCGATGGCAGAAAGCGTCGGGAGGAGCCCGGCAGATCCGCTTATTGCCGAAAGGACAATATCCGCCTCCGGAAGTGTTGCCACCTCCCTGATCCCCTGAAGTCCTCCCACAATCCTGCAGGGGAAATCTCCCGCCACCTGAGGTTCATCCCTGAGAGCCACCAGTTCAGGCCTGAACTCCTCAACCTGTCTCCTGAGGAGTTCCATATTCCCTCCTGCCGCAAGTCCGATAACCCGGAAGCGGTCGGGAAATCTTCTTATCACATCGAGGGCAGACCGCCCTATGGAACCTGTTGAGCCGAGAATCACCACTTTCTTCATCTTTTCTCATTCCTTAGCATGTTGTATTGGTGTATTGGGCAATAGGCTATAGGCAATAGGCGATTAAAACACCTCTTTCCAACGTCGAACTTATGTACTGTTTTCTCAACCTCGACCTTAACCTTAGTCTTACGACTGTCATTGGTCATTTCTCGCATCTTTTCCCTACCCGCTACCCGCTCCACGCTTGGTCGCATCGACCTATACGCTTTTTTCTTAACCTTGACCTCAGCCTGGCTTTTACTCCTCTTCAAAACACAACCGTCACAAGAAACAGGTAAAACAGGGGGATCACAAAGAGAAAGCCGTCCACCTTGTCGAGAATCCCGCCGTGCCCTGGTATGAGTGTGCTGGAATCCTTCACACCGGCGTCCCTCTTGAACATGGACTCCACCAGATCACCGACCATGGTAACCAGACCGATAACCGATCCTGAAACAGCAGCCATGAAGAAGGAGAGTTTACCGACCAGGATCATTTTCATCAGGACTGCAGAAAGGCATCCACCCAGGACGGACCCAATCGCTCCTTCCACCGTCTTCTTGGGACTCATCGAGGGATAGAGCTTACGCCTGCCCAGATTCCTTCCCAAATAATAGGCAGCGCTGTCGGCACTCCAGACAACTACCGCCAGAAAGAGAATCCACTCAGGACCGGCCCTCCGCACAAGCAGGAGGACACCCATGAGGAGGGGGACGTAGAAAAAACCCGTCACCACAGGCCCCAGATCCTTCATCGCATCATCGGGAGTTCCCTTTCTGGAAAAGAGCCTTCCTGTAAAGGCAAGAAGAATGAAGAGGATGATTACGGAAAAGGAAAGCCCCGACGACCCGAGATAAAAGGAATAATGAAGTGCCCCTGCAGAGACGGTCCCGAGGACCTTCATCGGCCCTCCCACCCCGTACATCGAGTAGAACTCCCAGAGGGCCAGACAGGTTGTCATGAACACGAAAAAGAGAAAGACCTCCTCAGGGGTCCTCATTACCAGCAGGTAGAACAGGGGAAGAAAGACTACGGCTGCGAGTTCTCTCGTCCGCTTCATGACAATCAGGGCATCACAGCCCCGAATCTCCTTTCACGCCGCTGAAAGTCCTGTATGGCAAAAAGGAATTCCTCCTTTGTAAAGTCAGGCCAGAGGGTATCTGTAAAGTAGAGCTCCCCATAAGCCGCCTGCCAGAGCAGAAAGTTGCTCAACCTCTTTTCCCCGCTTGTCCTGATAACCAGATCCACCGGCGGCATACCCCTTGTATCAAGGAGATTCACAAAGGTATCCTCGTCTATATCTTCAGGCCTCAGTCCGAGTTCCACAACCTTCCTCACAGCCCTGATTATCTCATTCCTGCCACCGTAACTCAGGGCAAGGACCACCACGAGTCCCGGTGAACCTGCCGTCATCTCCTCACTCTTCCTCAGAAGCACCTGGACATCTGCAGGAAGCCTCTCAAGGTCACCTATCGCCCTGAACCCTATCCCTTCCTCAAGCAGTTCCTTTATCTCGTAAATCAGGTATTTTTTCAGGAGGTCCATCAAAGAAAAAACCTCCTCCTCAGGCCTCTGCCAGTTCTCAAGGGAGAAGGCATAAAGCGTTAGGTATCCGATTCCGATTTCATTGGCAGCCCTGATTATATCCTTGGTCCTCTCGGCACCCCTCTTGTGCCCCTCAACGCGGGGGAGACCCCTCAACTGGGCCCAGCGGCCGTTTCCATCCATGATCACGCCTACATGGCGGGGAATGCACTCGAACATCTCTCCCTCCTACCTCTCTGAAAGTGAGTATATCAGCAACTGTTTCACAAAGGGGTTGTCCCCCTTCAGTATATTACCTGCCTTCATACCGAGTTTGGGCTTGCTGAGTACGGCTACCTTGTCTCCAAAGACGGCATAGTCAAGCAGTTCACCTGCTATCCCGTCGATCAGAACCCGTTTCTGGACAAGGCCGTCCCGCTCAAAGACGAAAAGGAGCCGCGAGGTCTTGTAGCCGATGGTCTTCGCCTTCTTCACTATGGGGTCCCTTGAAGGGAGTATTACCCCGTTTCTGAAGGAAGTAAACCTGTCATTGATATGCCACTTCTTGCCTTCCAGCATTATAGTGGGGGACCTGCCCTCATACTCCCTTATGAAACCTCCCAGGTCTTCTGCATCTGTCCAGAATACCATGCCGCCATCAATCACGAAGAGTCTGTTCCCACGATCAACGGCAAGGACCTTCCCGTCGGCAAGGGGTGCGAAGTCATAGATCGGACCGTCAAATCCGGCAACCCTGTCTCCCATAGTGAAGCCTTCCCTGTACAGGACCTCCTTTACAGGGCCTGAGAAGATATCCGTCCTGGAGTAGTCCTGATGATAGAGCCTCCCCTTTATTACCCGGAGGAACCCGTCAGTCTTCCAGATCTCCGTCAGTTTCCCCTCGGTCATCCGGAAAACCCGGGATACTATGGCATCGGGGACCCTCGTCTCAGTGACTATTTCGTCCCTGTCTCTTTCCTGGCCTGTCTCTCCAACCAGTGAAGTAAGCACCAGTTCCATCCCGCCCTTGCCGTCAATATCAATCGCATCAAGCCAGACAACCATGTCTGTTGACCTGAGTTTCAAGTCTTTAAGGATCATGAGGTCAACATCATAACTGTATATGGCAAGTTCCCCTCCTATGGTCAGGATGATCTCGGCCTTTCCATCACCATCAAGATCAGCGGCCATCAGGTGATCTGCACTGAAGGGAAGTTCATAGGTAAGGAGAGGTTCGTTCCCCTCTCCCTGCAGAAACTCAAGCCCTGCCTTCAGTTCATTAATATATGAATCAGGGATATCAACGGACCGGTTGACAAACTCCTCACCATCAACCCAGTAAAGTCTTTCAACCAGCCGGGTTTCCTCCTTTCCAGCTCTACCGCCCTCGAGCAGAAGGATAACCTTCGCACCTCTATCACGGGCCATATCCCGAAGCTCCTTCAGACTGAAGCGCTCAATCGGGGCATCAATCAGTTTGAATCTCCCCGTCCTCTTCAACTCCCTGTAATAGGCATCCCCCAGATAGAAGTCCACTTCAGGCGACTGATAAAAGAGCATTGGTATAACAGCACCGCCAAGGCGGACCTCGTCACCGGGACGGGGGTCTCCCTTCAGTATCTTTGCAACAGCCCTCTCCTTCGCAACCTCTTCAATGGCGACGTCTCCGATCTCAACCTCCATGGTTCCCACAATCTCCCTCGTTACAGGATGGCGGAAGGGCTTCCCCGTCCTGAAGACCTTGAGCCTCATCCCCTTTCTCAGTTTGGAAAGGTCTTTCCCTGTAATGACAAGGTTCCCTTCCCTTACCTCCTCAACCTTGAGGACAAGGGACGAAAAATAGGAGAGTGTATCATCCAGAAGGGGCTTCAGGGGCGTTTCAGTCCCGGCCCTCCCCCTCAAGGGCAGAAGGCAAGCCACAAGCAGGACAAACAGACAAAGGGTTTTCCTGAGTTCAATCATCGTTCTTAAGCTGGACATTCCTCCCCCTGTTAAAATATAATATTTTTCTTTTTAAAAAGCTATTATATCATATCATAAAGGATTAATAAGGGTGTAGCAGGAGGGAAAGAGGAGGTATAACAGATGATTGAGCGATATACCCGGGAAGAGATGGGCAGTCTCTGGACACTTGAAAACAAGTACAGCAAATGGCTTGAGGTGGAGATCGCCGTTTGTGAGGCCTGGGCTGAGGCAGGGGAGATTCCTGCTGAAGCCCTCTCCGTGATAAAGGAAAGGGCAGGCTTTGATGTCAAAAGGATCGACGAGATCGAGGCAACGGTCAAGCACGACGTAATCGCCTTTCTAACCTCTGTGGCCGAGCATGTAGGCCCTGAGTCAAGATACATCCACAAGGGCCTTACCTCCTCTGATGTCCTCGACACCGCCCTTGCCCTCCTTTTGCGGGACGCCTCGGAGATAATAATTTCCGACATTCACTCCCTCCTCGAAGCATTGAAGGAACAGGCCCTCCGTCACAGGAATACACCTTGTATGGGCCGGAGCCATGGTGTTCATGCCGAACCCATGACATTCGGACTCAAGTTCGCCCTCTGGTATGAAGAGATGAAGAGGAACCTCTCCAGGATGGAGAGGGCACGGGATACAGTCTCAACAGGAAAACTCTCAGGGGCAGTAGGAACATTCTCCAACATTCCCCCGGCGATAGAAGAAAAGGTGAT
The DNA here is from genome assembly GCA_015485235.1 of Nitrospirota bacterium. Taxonomy (GTDB): domain Bacteria; phylum Nitrospirota; class Thermodesulfovibrionia; order Thermodesulfovibrionales; family JdFR-85; genus WFTX01. The sequence goes on from WFTX01000333.1 coordinate 10,958, forward strand.
GAACAGGCTCGGGCTCAGGGCGGAACCTGTGGCGACCCAGGTTGTCCAGAGGGACAGACATGCCGAATACCTGACTACCCTCGCCCTGATTGCGGCAACGGTCGAGAAGATCGCCGTTGAAATAAGGCATCTTCAGAGGACTGAAGTGAGAGAGGCGGAAGAACCCTTTACTAAGGGACAGAAGGGTTCCTCTGCAATGCCCCACAAGCGGAACCCCGTAGGGTGCGAGAACCTCTCTGGTCTTGCCCGGGTGGTAAGGGCCAATGCAATAGCAGGGCTTGAGAACATAGCCCTCTGGCACGAACGGGACATCTCCCACTCCTCTGTCGAGAGGATAATCATCCCCGACAGCAGCATACTCGTTGACTACATGCTGAACCGGCTCAAAGGGATCATCAGCGGCCTTCAGGTATATCCTGAAAAGATGATGGAGAATATCGGAAGGAGTTACGGCCTCTACAACTCCCAGCAGGTCCTCCTTGCCCTTACGGAGAGGGGCCTTACCAGGGAGGATGCCTATGCACTGGTCCAGAGAAACGCCATGAAGAGCTGGGAAGAGGGAAGGGATTTCAAAGAGCTGCTCCTCCAGGATGAAGAGCTGACCAGGCACCTTTCAGCCGAAGAGATAGGCGCCCTCTTTGATATGGCACCGCTACTGAAGAACATTGATTATATCTATCAGAGGGTCTTCGGAGAGTGAGCCTTCCAGTTGCATAAATTGTTCCCCGGAGGCAAGGGGTGGTCGATACGACTGAATGCCCTCAAGAAGCCTTCCCTGTCTGTTCAGTTGTCCCGGAATCACCTGCATTCATCTCTCTACAACCAACTCTCAGTGAGCTACTCATCGCTGTCTCGAAGAAACAAGCGGAAAAAAGGAGACCACCTGCAGCAGAGGCCGCCGCGCTTCTCCGATCTGTAAGGAAAAAATTTTATTGCCTTAGCTCGCTGTACTTATTCATTAAAATCGCGGGCTAATTACTGTCACCCTCAAGAAGGACCCTCCCCCTCAGGTCCCTCACAAACTGCTCCGCCGTCCTGCCGGAGTAGTTTCCATGGGAAAGGGCCCACCGGAGTGCATCCCTTTCCGTCTCTTCAGTCATCTCCTCCATTCCGTACTTCCTGAGATAATGTCTGACTATCTCAAGATACAGGTTCATGTCAAAGACCGTGACACCGAGCCTTATCCCGAACCTGTCACTCAGGGAGATCTTCTCCTCAATGCCCTCTGCCGGATGAATCTCATCATCCCCTGGAGGGAGGTTTTCGCTGAACCGTTCCGGCATCAGGTGCCTCCTGTTTGAAGTGGCATAAATGAGCAGGTTTTCCGGCCTTGCCTCAAGCCCTCCCTCAAGGAGGCTCTTGAGCTTCAGGCTCTCCTCATCCCCGTCGGAAAAGGAAAGGTCATCACAGAAGAGAATGAACCTCCCCTTTTCACCTGCCACCATTTCCTGCAGGTCATGGAGGTGGAAGAGGACATTCTTCTCCACCTCTATCATTCTCAGGGAATCAAACTCGTTAACGAGCGCCCTGACCGCCGAAGACTTTCCTGTTCCCCTTGGCCCGTATATGAGAACATCATGGGCAGGATATCCCTTCACGAACTGGAGTGTATTTCTCCTCAGGACTTCAATAAGGCCGTCGATCCCGACCAGGTCAGAAAGCCTTGCCGGAGAGGGCCTTTTGATCTCCTTCAGGCAGAGAAGGCCTTCCCGCATTTCCGCCCTGAAGGTCCTGCATCCTCCCGAAAGGTCAGGCCGTTCAGGAGGGAGGAACCTCGCCATCAGTCTTTCAATCGACCTGTTCAAACGTCTGAGTTCTTCGGTTATCTCATTCATTACATTGACCTCACAGTGACACAGGTTCTTACCGGCACTCCAGATAAACACCTTGCCTCAGGTAATTATAACTCTTATTATGTCACTGGTGTCCAAAAAACTTGTAGAACATGCGATAGTCGATGCGACAGCTGCAACAGCCAACGGTGGGTGGAAGCGAAAATCCCGATACACCCCCTTGCGTTGGAAGGCCCGTAAGGAGATTTTAGTCGTATCGACGCCACCTGCCGGGCCTCATTTTTATGCAACATTAAGGTTAAGGTTTAAGAAGACCCACTGCCTTTGCATGTACTTCCCTGTTTGCAGCGACAAGGAGGGAACTCCCCCTCCTCATATCAAGGGTGGTCTCTTCAACAGGGCCTCCGTCGATATCCGTTGCAACCGCTCCGGCCTCCAGTGCTATCAGGAGCCCCCCGGCATAGTCAAAACTCCTTGACGGTACGGGGTTTACAAAGAGACTTGCTGCTGAGGCGGCCACCATGCAGAGATCAAGGGCGGTGCTTCCAAGACAGCGGGTCCTGTCCGCGCCGGAAAGGAGCGGGAGTATCCGTCCAAGGTCCCTCCCGGGATTCTGGGTCTCATAAAGGACCGCCCTGATCCTCCCGTCCTGTTGAGTCCGGATTCGTTGACCATTCCTGAACGCCCCTTCTCCCCGCACGGCCCAGAATTCATCGCCGTTAACAAGGTTCAGGACATAGCCGAGCTGAAGGTCCCGGACCGTCGCCCCTGATGATACTGCTATGGAGGTGCTGTAAAGGGGCAGTCCGGTGATCGCATTCTTGCTCCCGTCAATCGGATCAAGGACGACCCTTGTCTTTCCACCGCCGTTC
>WFTX01000334.1 GCA_015485235.1 Nitrospirota bacterium
ACCGAGGACCGCCTTGTCTCCTTCCTGAGCAAGCAGTACGGCGTTCCTTCCATAAACCTCGCCGATTACGAGATAGACCAGTCCGTGCTCAGGCTTATTCCTGCCGAGATGGCAAAAAAATACCTCATACTGCCCATTGCAAGGGTAGGTGCAACACTTACCGTAGCAATGGCAGATCCTTCAAATATCTTTGCCATCGATGACATAAAGTTCATGACCGGTTACAACGTGGAAGCCGTTGTAGCCAGCGAGTCATCCATACTTGAATCAATCTCGAAATACTACTCCGGCAAGGGAGACCTTGTCACAAAAAAAACCACTGCCGGAGCCACGGCCACCCTTCAGCCCAAGGACTTCACCTTTTCGGAGGAAGAGGAGGAAGAGGAAGAGGGCTTTGGAAGTGACGATACCCCCACCGTTGATGTAGATGAGTTTGATCAGATAGTGGGAAGCGCTTTAGACAACATTGAGGCTGTAGAGGAACAGGAGGATGAGGAAGTAATAAGAGAGGTTGAAGCCCCGATTGTAAAACTTGTAAACGGAATATTCATAAATGCAATCAAACAGTCCGCAAGTGATATACACATAGAACCCTATGAAAATGCCCTCAGGGTCCGCTACAGGATTGACGGAGTCCTTTATAATGTGATGAACCTGCCGGTAAAGATAAAGAATGCCCTCACCTCACGAATCAAGATAATGTCCAAGCTGGACATAGCCGAAAGAAGACTTCCCCAGGACGGAAGAATCAAGCTCAAGTTCGGCAGGAAGAGAGAGATAGACTTCCGTGTCTCCACACTGCCCTGCCTCTTCGGTGAAAAGACGGTCCTCAGGATCCTGGACAAATCAAATCTCCAGGTAGACATGACAAAACTGGGTTTTGAAGACGATCAACTGAAGGATTTCATGGAAGCGATAGAGAAACCTTACGGCATGGTCCTGGTAACAGGTCCTACCGGATCGGGTAAGACTACCACCCTGTACTCAGCTCTTAACCATCTGAACAAACCCGGCATAAACATAATGACTGCCGAAGACCCCGTTGAATACAACTTCCATGGAATCAACCAGGTCCAGATTAAGGAAGAGATCGGTCTGACCTTCGCATCTTCCCTGAGGTCTTTTCTCAGGCAGGACCCTGACATAATCATGGTCGGTGAGATCCGTGACTTCGAGACAGCAGAGATTGCGGTCAAGGCTGCCCTTACAGGCCATCTCGTACTGAGCACACTCCATACAAACGACGCCCCCGGTACGATCACAAGGCTCCTGAACATGGGTATAGAACCTTTCCTGGTATCCTCATCAGTAGTCATGATTCTTGCCCAGAGACTCGCAAGAAAGATCTGCACTCACTGCAAGGTGGAAGACACCCCGAATGAGCAGGCCCTCCTCAAGCTCGGTTATACCGAGGATGAAGTGAAGGACATGCATATATTCAAGGGGAAGGGCTGCCCTGTCTGTAACAACTCCGGATACAAGGGCCGGGTGGCACTCTATGAGGTCATGCCCGTAAAGGACGAGATAAAAGAGCTCATCCTGGAAGGTGCCTCTGCCCAGGAACTGAAGAGGCTCGCCATCCGTCTGGGAATGAAGACCCTGAGACGGAGTGGCCTGAACAAGGCCAAGGAAGGAGTAACAAGCATTGAGGAAGTACTTCGTGTCACCTTTGGTGACTGATCAAAATGAAGACGCTTTTTACAAGGGGTTGATTGATGGCCACACTTTATGACTTTCTGAAGATGATGATCGAGAAAAACGCATCCGATCTCCACATAACGACCGGCAGCCCTCCAAGGCTCAGGATCGATGGCAAACTCGTCTCCATTGACCATCCGTCACTGACCCCACCCGAAACAAAAACCCTCTGTTACAGCATCCTGACGGATGCCCAGAAACACCGGTTTGAAGAGAACAACGAACTCGATCTCTCCTTCGGTGTGAAGGGGTTGAGCAGGTTCAGGGCCAATATATTCATGCAGCGCGGCGCTGTGGCCGGAGCGTTCAGGACGATCCCATTCAGTATCAGGACCTTCCAGGAACTGGGACTGCCGGAGGTGATAAATGAGCTGGTAAAAAAACCAAGAGGGCTCATATTAGTAACAGGACCAACGGGATCGGGTAAGACCACTACCCTTGCCGCCATGATCGACAGGATAAACTCCGAGCGATACGAACATATAATCACGATTGAAGATCCCATAGAATACCTCCATCCCCACAAGAAATGCCTTGTAAACCAGCGGGAGGTTACGGCTGATACCGCATCCTTCAATGCCGCCTTGAGATACATTTTGAGACAGGACCCTGATGTCGTCCTCATCGGAGAGATGAGAGACCTGGAAACCATTGAGGCGGCACTGCGGGTCTCTGAGACAGGACACCTCACCCTTGCTACCCTTCATACCAACTCCGCCGTCCAGACGATAAACCGCGTGATTGATGTCTTCCCCCCACACCAGCAGGATCAGGTCAGGGTACAGCTCTCTTTCGTCCTGGAGGGCATTATAGCACAGCAGCTCATTCAGAGAAAGGACGGAAACGGCCGTGTCCTGGCTGTGGAGATCCTTGTCCCCACCCCAGCCATCAGGAACCTTATCAGGGAAGACAAGGTCCACCAGATTTACTCGATGATGCAGACCGGCCAGGCCCAGTTCGGGATGCAAACAATGAACCAGTGCCTGTATGAGCTTTATTCGAGGGGGCTCATCTCCTATGAGGATGCCCTGGGGAGGTCTCCTATCCCTGAAGAGCTGATAAACATGTTCCAGAAGGGGGGACAGTTAGGCAAGCATGCCTCTGCCCAGCAGAAGTCCCGAACTTTCACAAAGAAGGGGATGAGATGACCCCGGGTCTGTTAATAATATTAATAATAGAGGATACCCCAGTGAGCACTGACCCCCGTCGGATCTCGATTCGACTGAAAAGGAGGGTGTAATGGCTACAGTATTCCAATGGTCCGGGAAAAATGCCAAGGGCCTTATCGAATCTGGAGAGATCACCGCCGAGTCCCGCGATGAGGTAATCTCCCAGCTCAGAAGCAGAAACATCATCCCCACCTCGGTCACGGAAAAGAAATCAAAGAAGTTCTCTCTCTCTATGGGAAGGATCTCGGACAAGGACCTCGTTGTCTTCACCCGTCAGTTTGCCACCATGATAGATGCCGGACTCCCCCTTGTTCAGGCCCTTGATATCCTCGCCGCCCAGGTTGAAAACAAGACCCTTGCCAGGACTATAGAGCAGGTCAAGCTGGATGTCGAGGCAGGCTCAACCTATGCCGACGCCCTCAGGAAACACCCCAAGGTCTTCAGCGAACTCTATGTCAACATGGTAGCTGCCGGTGAGTCTGGTGGTATCCTTGATACCATTCTGAACAGGCTTGCCGCATATAT
>WFTX01000335.1 GCA_015485235.1 Nitrospirota bacterium
AACGAGTAGTGATTCTGCCGGAGTGATCTTCCGGAACGGCCTTGTAACGTGGGCTGATTCTGATACGATGGAGCAGAGCCTCTCGGAGGAACTGCTTAAGACCGGTAAAATCAGGAGTGGGAGGATCTCATTGATTAAAGGTACTGAAGGAGGAGGCGATGTTCCCCCACTGAAGGTCTTGGTGGATAACATGCTGGTGGGGGTTGATGAGATTGAACGAGCTGCTAAAAAAAGGATAGAACAAGTCGTTTATAAACTTCTCCTCCTCCAGGAGGGGGATTTCAACTTTGAGCCTGACCGGATGAGCTTTGAGGGTACCGGACTGAAGATGCCGGAATGGGAGCTCCGGAAGGGGCTCAGCCCGGAGTACCTCCTCATGGAAGGAGCGAGGGCCTATGACGAGATACAGCAGTATGGCCGGATTCTGAGTGAGGAGATGGAGGGTGTGGAGGAGGGAGAAGACTGGCCAAGTGTTGATGATACCCTTTCTCCCGAGATGCTTTCTCTCAGGGCCCTTACCCAGGAACTCCGGTTTCCTGAGACGCCCTCTGAGATATCCCTTCTTTTGCTCAGATATGCAAGCGACATCTTTGAAAGGGCCGTTCTCTTCATAATACATGAGAACCACCTTGCTGGTTTCGGTCAGTTCGGGCTGGAAGGAGAGCAGCCCGATGAACGGGTGAGAGAGATATTCCTTGACTACAGACAGTCCGAGTTCCTTATCTCGATTTTCGAAAGAAAAATACCATACAGGGGGATGCTCCCTGAGGATCCTGTAACAAAGAGTATTGTGAGAGAGATCGGGGGAAGGTGGCCCGGAGAGGCGGCCCTCTATCCGGTGATCGCAGAAGGTGAGGTCGTGGCTCTTCTTTATTGCGACAACCAGCCTTCCGGCGATGATATTCCCGAGACGCCGGGACTGGAGATATTTGTGACCCAGGCGGGGCTTGCCCTGGAGAAGGCCATGCTCAAGAAAAAACTTTCCGAAAGGGGTGAATAAGGTGGTCAAGGTCCTTATTGTCGAGGATTCAGACTCAACGAGGTCCATGATGAGAACGATCGTTGAAGATCTCGGTGAGGAGTATCTCGTCTTTGATGCAAGAAACGGTTTCGAGGCTCTCAGGATGCTCCCTGCTGAAGAGTTCCAGCTGATACTTACTGACATAAACATGCCGGATATCAACGGGCTTGAACTGATAAACTTCGTGAAAACAAATGAGAGGTACAAGGAGATCCCGATGATAATCGTGAGCACGGAACGGACCGAGGAGGACAGGAAGAGGGGGCTGGAGCTTGGTGCCGATGCCTATATCACCAAGCCTTTCAAGCCTGAGGAACTTCAGGAAACAGTAAAGAGGGTCCTTGGTAAATGAGCGATTCCAGGAAGGAATTCATCTCTGAGGCTGAAGACCTTCTGAACGAATCCCGCGAGGCCCTCCTCGAGATACAGGAGTCCCTTCCGGGAAAGTATGACCCCGATACCCTTAATGCCCTCTTTAGGGCTGTCCATACACTAAAGGGACTTTCAGGGCTTTACGGGCATGAGGGGCTGAACGCCTTCAGCCATGAACTGGAGAACCTTCTTGATGATCTGAGGTTAGGGAAGATCGGCCTTGATATTGAGACGGTGGACTTTCTCTTCAGGAGTCTCGATGCCCTTGAAGAAACAGTCAGGGCTATTGGAGAGGGAACGGACCTGGATGCAGAGACTCATATCGACGCAATACGGAAGTTCAGGACCGGCACTGGAGGGGACAGGAAAGATGACATACTGAAAGGAAAGATAGATGAGAGGATCACCAGGGTTCTCTCTGAATATGAGGAACACAGGTTGAGGACGAACATGGAGGAGGGTAATGTCGTTTACTCCCTGAGGAAGGTCTTTGCCCTGAATGACTTTGACCAGCGACTGAGTGAGATAACTTCATTGATAAAGGAAAAGGGTGAGCTTATATCAACCCTGCCCACCTCTGAGGATATACCTGATGGTTCCATAGGTTTTGAACTGGTCTTTGCGTCAGAGGCGTCGCCGGAGGAGCTTGCAGCCGTTTTAGGAGAGGCCCCGGTGGTCCTTTACAGAGAGGAGTCTTCCGTTACTGAACCTGAAAAGCCGGAGGCCCCTTCCCTCAGGAGTTCATCATCCCTTGTGAAGGTTGATATAAGTAAACTTGACAAAATACTTAATACCATCGGTAAGCTGAACCTTACGAGGAGCGCCATAGGCCGGATTGAAGAGGAGATAATAGAAGCCTACGGACATTCCCACCTGATTTTTGATATGCACAGGGTGATTCAGGGGTTCGAGAGGCGGCTCAGGGAACTGCAGGAGGATGTGCTTGAGATAAGGATGGTCCCCATAGGACAGATCTTTTCGAGACTCGGCCAGGTGGTCCGGAGGACGGCCAGGCAGTTAGGCAAGGAGGTCGATTTTCAGGTCTTCGGTGAAGAGACGGAGATTGACAAGTATATAGCCGAAGAAATTTCCGATCCCCTTATGCACATTATCAGAAATTCCCTTGACCACGGGATAGAAAGTCCTGATGAGAGGGTAAAGGCCGGGAAGGAGAAAAGGGGTCGGATTACACTCAAGGCCTTTCCCCGGGGCAACCACGTGATAATTGAGATAGAGGATGACGGTAAAGGTATAGACCTTGGAGTGCTGCGGGAAAAGGGGCTCAGGCTTGGGTTGATCAGGAGGGAGGAGAAGGTTTCTGATGAGGACATCCTGGGGTTCATATTCAGGGCCGGATTCAGCACAAAGGAAGATGTATCCGAGCTCTCAGGCAGGGGTGTGGGAATGGACGTGGTGAAGGAGAAGGTCTCCGGCCTCGGGGGGCTGATAGAGGTAAAAACCGAACCCGGAAAGTTCACCAGATTTTCCATAACCATACCCATAACACTTGCGATAATAAGGTCCCTCTTTGTCAGAACAGGAGGACAGACCTTTGCAATACCTCTTACATCCATATCAGAGACCCTTACGGTGCAAGAGGGGTCTCTCCAGAGTGTGGAAGGCAATATTGTTATAAACCTGAGGGGAGAGCCTCTCCCTGCAATGAGCCTCTCCAGGCTTCTGGATATACCCGGTGGCGCAGATGATGCGAGAAACGTAATTGTGGCAGGAACAGGAGAACGGAGGGTGGGTATCATGATTGATGAGATCCTGGATAGCCAGGACATAGTTGTAAAAACACTGGGGGAATACTTTGCACCGCTCAGAGGGTTTACCGGAGCAGCGGAAGTGGGCAGAAATGAGGTTGTGCTTGTGATTGATGTGGAGGCGCTGGTTGAGGAGATAGTTAGAAGGCATCAGGGGGTGTTGAATGTATAGGGAGTTCTTTGGTCTTGAGGAAAGGCCCTTCAGTAAAACTCCTGATCCCAAATTTCTTTTCATGAGCCAGGCCCATGAAGAGGCTCTTGCAAGGCTTCAGTATGCCGTGGAGGAGAGGGAGTTGATGCTTCTTACCGGGGATATCGGCTGTGGCAAGACAACCCTTACCCGGGCTCTGATAAACAGCCTGGACGATGAGTTCATGCCGATCCTTCTCCTTAACCCGAGACTTACGGCTACCCAGTTTCTGAGAACTATTGCCAGGAGGATAGGGGTAACCATAGAGTCACGATACAAGGATGAACTTCTCGAGGCCCTTTATCAGCGAGTGTACGAACTCCACGAAGAGGGTGTTACACCGGTTATAATAATTGACGAGGCACAGCTCATTCCCAGGAAGGAGACCTTTGAGGAGATCCGGCTCCTTACGAACTTCCAGATGGATGACACAAACATGATCAGTCTGATACTGGCAGCCCAGCCAGATATAAGAAAAAGGCTCCGCCACAGGGCTTATGATCCCCTCAGACAGAGAATAGGTCTTTTCTATCATATTCCCCCCCTCAGCGTGGAGGAAACGGGACTGTACATTACTCACAGGCTCTCGGTCTCGGGCAGAAGAGAGCCCCTTTTTACAGAAGAAGCGGTTAGCCTCATCCATCATTACTCAGGCGGGATACCGAGGCTCATAAACAGCATAGCCACTACAGCCTTGCTGGAGGCATTCGGAAGAGAGGACGATCTTGTGGGGAAGCCGCATATAATGGAAGCCGTCAAGGAGATTGGACTCGATGGATCTGGCTAAGATAAGGAAGAAGGCAGTAGGCAGAAAGAAGGAGCCCCGGAAGTCTGGAGAACCTGCTCCGGTTCCGGATGAGGCCGGGATTCCTCCTTCCGAAGACAAGGCAGGAGCGGAGGACCTCGTCCATGCGAGGTCGGTTCCAGAGGACGCTACAGATTTTCCTGCTGTGAAGATAAGGGAGTTCCTGCTCTTCCGACTCGGAAGGGAGTACTACGGTTTTTCAATGGAGAAAATAAGCGAGATTATCAATATTTACTCCATCACACCAGTTCCAAGAGCTCCTCGACATCTGAAGGGAATAATTTCCCTCAGGGGCCGGATGATTCCGGTTATTGACCTCAAAGGACTTCTTAATATAGCCGAAGAAGAGAGGGATGGACAGCAGCAAGTCCTGAAGGGGACGAGGATGGTGACGAAGAGGAGAAAAAAGGGGCTTGTGGCAGAAGGCCTCCATGGTCCGCTGGTACTTATGAACGACGGCGTGATAGAGGTGGTTAGAATACCGGAGGAGGAACTCTTTCCCCCGCCGGCAAACCTGAGTGACGAAGAACTGAAGTTTATTGAGCATGTCTTCATTCACGAGGAGAAGCTCGTCTCGGTGCTCAGGGTTGAAAAGGCACTCCATGTCTTTTGACCAGGTTTATAACTTAAGCAAAGGGGTTTAAAATCTTACAAGGAGGAAGGGATGGGAAAACTTGAGAGAAGGGTGCTTGGGTCCCTTATCTTGGTAATAATCGTGGGCTCCATAGTTGCGCTGATGGTCGTATATTACTTTCAGAAGAAGAGCATCTATGATACTGCCCAGGAAAAGATGTTCGAACTGGCCAGGGTCATCAGCAAGTCCATAGAGAGGACCATGCTTGAGGGGAAATCAGATGTTACAATGGCGATGGCTGAGGATCTGAAGACTATTAAGGGTGTGGAGAGTATCACCATCCTGAATCATGAGGGGAGGGAGGCCTTTAACAAGGCCGCTCCACCCAGGGAAAAGGATGCCCTCGCCAGATTCAGTGAGGACCTCTCTCCCTATGCCGAAGTGAGCAGGGGAATGATGTACATCTACCGTCCCCTTGAGAATACCCCTGCATGCCAGAAATGTCATGATGTGAAGAGTCCCTTCCTTGGCGCTGTCAAGATCTCGATGACCCTTGCGAGTGAACAGGAAAAGGTCCGGAGCATGACCATCTTCAACCTCATTGCCACACTTCTTGTGATAACACTTCTTTCCTTTGTGATCTGGCTTGCCCTTAGAAGGCTGATAATTTCTCCCATTGATAAGATTAAGTCCGCTGCCGCCTTGCTTGCCGAGGGAGACCTCACATTCAGGACCGGAATAGATAGTGATGATGAGATAGGCCTGACGAGTGCAGCCCTCCAGGATGCCCTCCAGTCAGTTGCTGCGATACTGAACAGGGTGAAGGAGATGGCCAAGAGGGTGGCCAAGGTCTCATCGGATGTAGAGGGGGATTCCCGGGAGATGGTCGAGGCGACCAGGACGGAGACAGATGCGATTGAGAATATCTCCAGTTCCATTGAGGAACTGAATGCATCAATCGCCGAGATATCGGACAGCACCAATGACCTGGCTGCCTCATCAGAAGAGATCGCATCTGCGATTGAAGAGATGGCGGCGAGCGTGGCCCAGATTGCAGAAAACAGCGGTGAACTCTTTGAGTCTGTTGAGTCCACATCCACATCGATAGAAGAGATGACCTCTTCTGTGAAGGAAGTGGCCAACCATGCAGGTGGGCTCCTTAAATCCGCTGATGATACCCTCTCGACCATTGAGGAGATTACAGCCTCGGTAAAGGAGGTGGAGGCCAATACAAGGGAGTCTGCCAGGCTTTCAGAGCAGGTGATGAAGGAGGCTTCCACAGAGGGCAAGGAAGCCATCACCAAGACGATGGAGGGTATGGAGAAGATAAAGATTTCCGTGGAGACTACGGCGGAGTACATAAAACGACTGGGCGGACGATCAGAGGAGATAGGAAAGATCCTTACGGTTATTGATGAGATCACCGACCAGACCACACTGCTTGCCCTGAATGCTGCCATACTGGCTGCCCAGGCGGGGGAACACGGGAAGGGCTTCTCGGTAGTGGCAGATGAGATAAAGGACCTGGCTGAAAGGACATCCTTTTCCACCCAGGAGATTTCCACTCTTATACAGACGGTACAGAAAGAGGTGAGTGATGCCGTCTATGCGATGAACCTGGGACTTGAAGCAGTTAACGAGGGTTTGAAACTCTCACGGGATGCCTCCCATGCCCTGGAGAAGATAATAGAGAGCTCCAAGAGATCATCCGATATGGCTACAGCCATAGAGCATTCCACTGCAGAGCAGGCAGAGGCGACAAAATTTGTTGCGGAGTCGATGGAGAAGGTCCGGAACATGGTAGGCCAGATTGCAAAGGCCACATCAGAGCAGTCGCGGGGGATGGGGCTACTGATGAACGCAACGGACAGAATCAAGGACATCGCAACACAGCTGAAGGCCGCCACCGAGGAACAGTCCCAGCAGACGGGTATAATTCGGGAGAGGGCTGATATGGTTTCAGAGAAGAGCCAGCAGATAGCCTCAGCCATCGGGGAACAGAAGATCGGGACAGACCAGATACGCCAGGCGGTCAGAAACATCGCCGATATTCCTGTGAAGAACCGGAACCTCTCCTTCAAGGTGAATAATGCGATAAGGACACTTAACAAGGATACTGACCTGATAGTAACGGAGATGGAAAGATTCAGACTGGGAGTCGAGGTGAAATCCGAACGGATACTGAGATTCGGCGTGGTACCCCTGTATACGCCATCGGAGATGCACAGGAAGTTTACCCCCCTTGCAGAGTATCTCTCGAAAAGGCTTGGCAAGAAGGTGGAATTGAAGGTAGGCGTGGATTTCCAGGGGGCGGTACAGGATATCGGGAACGGGATTGCCCAGTTATGCTTCCTGTCCCCGTCAACCTATATTGTGGCAAAGAAGAACTATGATGTGAGGGTCCTGGTGAAAGGACTCAACAACGGCAAACCATACCACCATTCTGTCATAATCACCCGGATGGACAGCCCCATCAACAGCCTTGAGGATCTGAAGGGGAAGTCTTTCTGCTTCGGCGACCCGGATTCCACCTCATCCCATATAGTGCCACGGTACATGCTCCTGAATGCCGGGGTTGACCTTTCGGACCTGCTCTTCTATAACTACCTTGGTCATCATGATGATGTGGCGGAGGCGGTGCTTTCCGGAGAGTACGATGCAGGTGCTGTGATGGAATCAACTGCCGAAAAGTACAAGGACCGGGGACTCAAGTTCGTGAAGTTTTCTGAGGAGATACCGGAATTCAATATATGTGTTGCCAGGGATATGCCGGAAGAGGAAGCGGCGGCACTTAAGGCTGCCCTTGTTGCCCTGAACGACCGTGACGCAGAGGGCCTTGCTATACTTAAGTCAATAAACGAGCATTACACCGGCTTTGTTGAGGCAACTGACGAGGATTACGAAAAGATCAGGATGATAATGACACAACTACAGATGATATAAACAGATAATCGTCCTTTGGGGCTTGATTAGATGAAAAAATGCTATGGAGGTGGATTATGAAGAAAACTGCTGGGGTGCTCCTTGTGGCATTTGGTATTATCTTGATGGCTTCTGCACCTGCCGTGGCCGGCACGCTGAAGGTGGCAGGCTCGGGCGGGTTAATCAGTCTGGTCACGGAGCTTGCCGATGCCTACATGAAGAAAAACCCAGGAACCAGAATTGAGGTGAAACAGAAGTCTATCGAGGCGAAGGGAGGAATTTTCGGAGCGGCTTCAGGAAGGCTTGACATAGGGATGGCGGCCAGGAACCTGAAGGAGTCCGAGAAGGCTCTTGGGCTTGAGGTCCATGAGATAGCCAGGGTTGCCCTTGTTATAGGAGTTAACGCCGAGACAGTCAAAGCGCCTCAGGGTATAACCTCCCGACAGCTCTGTGATATTTATGAGGGGAAGATCACGAACTGGAAAGAGATCGGTGGGGCTGATGCACCGATCAAGCCTCTCACGAGGCCTGATGAGGACGCAACCAAGGTTACCGTCCGGAATTCGATCCCCTGCTTCTCGAACCTGAAGGAGCCCGCAACAGTTGTCGTGATGCCCAAGTCAAAGGACATGTTCAGGGCCTTGAGCAGGACTGCAAATGCCATCGGGCTTACCGATCTTGTGGCTGTCTTCAAGTCAGGGGGAAAGATAAGAGCGCTCCAGCTTGATGGAATAAGCCCCTCTGCTGATGCTGTTGCAAAGGAGAAGTGGCCTGTGGTCAAGCATATGAACCTCGTCCTTGGAAAGAAGAGGTCCAGGGAGGCCTATGATTTCATAAGGTTCATAAGGTCCGCTGAGGGAAGGAGGATTATAG
>WFTX01000336.1 GCA_015485235.1 Nitrospirota bacterium
AGATGTGTATAAGAGACAGGAAGTAAAGGAAACCACGGAGGTAAGATCTGACGGCGGAGGACCGGCACAGGAGGAAAAAAAGGGTGCAAGCTGGAAAGAGCGTTACATGAGATTCAAGGCCAACGCTGCCTCGAACCCTGACTCCCTCTATCTCTTCCCTTTTGGAAGGACCAAGGGGGCTGCGTTCATCTTCACAATCGTTGAGATGGGCAAGATGGTAAACAGGCTGAAGATGAACGCTGTCTTTTTAATCCCTATGGATGTGGTTAAGAAGGAGATTGCAAAGACGGAAAAACTTGCAGAGGAGATATGGAAGGTAACAAAGAAGTATGTGCCATCACTTTACGATTTTGAAAGAAAACAGTGGCGTAATCTGAACGACAGTATTGAAGAAAAGCGAATCCTTGCAAAACGGACAAACACCTTCTGCATCATTCCCAGGTCTGAGGAGATAGGACAGATCGGAATGGCCTTAAAGGTGCTGCACAAGGCAAGCATCGAGTTACAGCAGGATGATCTTGGCAGATATGAGGAGATGATAAACGACTATCTGAAACTTGCAGAGAAGGCCAAAGAACTCGTTGACGAGTTAAAGAAAACCATCAAGGAATACCGTAAGAAGCAGGACGAAAAAAAGGGATAAAAAAGGGGGGAAAAATGAAGCGTATTGCAATACTGTTAAGCCTTTTTGCGTTTATGTGCTATACAGAGCTCGGGGCAAGTGGAGCGGACACGAATTTTGCCTATAACTGGTCTAAGAAGTGGGAAACCTCAATCGGGGTCGGATACAAGGGTTTCAGCAAGTCAGAGATAGACGATGCCGGGATGGTAATACTCAAAGCACAGAAAAGGATTGGCTATCCTCTGTTGCTTGGGATGGAAGGAGAGGCATCCCTTGCTGGAAATATAGCCTATTTCAGAGTGGGAGTGCCTTTCACTTACAGGCTTAGAGGCTTTGGAGACAAATCAAAGATTGATCTCACGGTAGTGCCCGGCGTGTCATACGCAACAAATCTGGATACTGATGTAAACCAGCTTGGGGCAACGGGAGGCATAGGTGCAGAATTCAAGTATTTCTATCGTACGGGCTATGCAATTGGTCTTGGTGCTTACTACACACTCACAACGAACGATCTTGACAACTTCAGTATCATGCTCATATTGAGCTTCTGAAGGGGGTGATGAAGTGAAAAAACTTCTCTCTCTTTTAGTTGCAATCATTCTTGCTGCTCTGCTTTCCGGTTGTGGCGGTTCTGACATTACATCCGGGGGCGGGGAGACGAAGGAAACGGTCAATCTGCTCGACACAACAATACACGGCACTTCTACAGCCGAGACGGATTCGGCAAGGATACTTCTGCGGTGCGATATAGACAATATACTTGACGATGCCTGCTCATACGAGTATGTCGAGGTCTTCTATCCCATGCTTGGCATATACATGGGGTATCCCATCTCTGCAACCCTGAAAAACGGAGAGGAATACATGGTAGAAGTGCCCATTGCGGACGAGTCCATCAAGAAGACAGAGCCGTTTCTCTACATGAACGAGGAAAACCCATCAAACTCTCATACTGAGTGGACAATCAGGACATCGGTCATAAGCAATGTGGAGACCGAAACGGTTGGACACGGATACGAAAGGTGTGAGACAACAGAACTGCCACCTGACGAAAACGGAAACCCGCAACCGCCCATTAAAACCTGTTATCCAGGAGAGTCTTTTAGCAGTAGAATCGGAGGTAACGAACCTGGCACGGTTGCGATATTTGGTGATGGAGTGAAGAAGCTCGAAGAGAGTTATATCGGGCTTCTTACCGGAACTGGTAATGGAATCATAAGACGGAATGGAATATCAACGAGTATTGAGTTCTCGATCACCGGGGGTGTGGCTGTCGGCTCCCCTGTGGTTGCCACATACATGACTCCCATTTCTCAGTTTTTCGTAACGGGAGATGCAACGCTCACGTACGGGGACCTCACTCTCACGCTCGATGGATTCGTGCTCAAGGACGATACCGGTAAGGTTTACGGAGAATATGATGCCACCACAGGGAAGATCACCTGGTTAGAGCCACTCGGGAGCCACGGGTCGGTAATCGTGGTTACTTACGAAAGTGAACCCTTCGTTGGTTTTGGCGGTGAATTGGTTGGATACGGAAACGGCAATGACAGCGTGTATGAAATCCAGACCAGATATCAGTATATCGTGAGTGACACTCTGAGGGTATTCAGCACACAGGGAGAAGGAGAGGTCTTGCTCATTGACCCTGTAAGCGGAACTGCAACGGTCAGATTCCCCGAAGTGGTGGAAGTAGACGAGCCGATAAAGGTGAGTTACCAGACATATAAAGTTGTCATGCCGCTTGAAATCTATATTTACACATCAAGAGGCACATACAAGAGAACTCTGACATACAGCCTTGAGATGGGAGGAGTGAGTTGAGAAAGGCCGTTATCTTAGTGGTGCTTGTGATGGCAACGCTGACGGTCAGGCAGATGCCTTACAGGCATTACGCAGACAACCCCCTCGTGGGAGAGATACAAACAGAGCAGTTCGTTATCTGCGATGTAAAAGACTGTCCAGAACTGGACAAGCCGAGACCGAAGTTAAGGAATCCCCTGCTTGAGATGGGGATAAGAATACCAAACACAAAGCAAAAAGAAGGAGGAAAGTAAAGATGAGAAAGATTATTGTTTTTGCACTCGCTATGATGATGCTCTTTGTCGGGATAGTGTATGCCGATGAGCAGAAGAAAGAAGAACAGAAAAAAACTGAGGAGGAGATCAAAAAAGAGTTTGGCTATGTCTTCCCGAATGTGCCGATTGATTCCTTCCGGGAGACACCCATCCCTGGGCTATACGAGATTGTAGCAGGCACACAG
>WFTX01000337.1 GCA_015485235.1 Nitrospirota bacterium
GTGCTGCTGAAGACTGTCTGATCAGGGTTGTCAGATACATGAATCCTTCTTTTTCAAAGGTGTCGTGCATTGGTGTTTTCTCCGCCATACCGCCTCCCTGTTGATTTCAAAGTTATTTTGGATACCACTGGTTTGCAAATACAAAGCGGAAAGCGGTAAAATCCAGTATGAGACTCAGAGGGATTTTCCCGACTGTTCTGTTTCTCCTCCTTCTACTCCCTATCTTTCTGTCCTGCACATCTTCCCGTGAGGAAAAGACCGTAATCAATTTCGTCACCTGGAAGCCCAACATCCCCGAGGTATGGGATGAGATTTATGAGATCTTTGAGAGGGAAAACCCGGATATAAAACTGATCCGGCAGATCGGCCCCCATTCTTCCACCGCCTTTCACGACATGCTCACCCAGAAACTGAAGAACCAGAGCACTGATCTGGATGTATTCCTGATGGATGTGATCTGGCCGCCCGAGTTTGCTGCAGCCGGCTGGGCCATGCCCCTTGAGGGGCTCTTCAGCAAGGAAGAAAGAGATAAGTTCCTGGAAGGGACCATACTTGCCAACACTTACAGGGGGAAGGTCTACGGTGTTCCACTCTTCATTGATGCAGGAGTGCTGTACTACCGGAAGGACCTCCTTGAGAGGTACGGGTATCAACCGCCGGAGACTTGGGAAGATCTGGTCGAAATCGCCGAGGCCATTGTTGAGAAGGAGAAGAAGCGGGGGGTGGAGATTTACGGGTATTCCGGCCAGTTCAAGCAGTACGAAGGGCTGGTCTGTGACATGATGGAATTCATCCTGAGCAATAACGGCTGGATCATAGAGCCATCTTCTGACCGGGTGACGATAGGAGAGCCACCGGCGGTTGAGGCGGTCCGGTTTGTCCGGGACAGGATAATAGGCAAAGTGGCCCCAAGGGGTGTGCTTACCTATCAGGAACCGGAATCCCTTGATCTGTTCATTCAGGGGAAGGCGGTATTCCACCGGAACTGGCCCTATGCCTGGAAGGTGTCGGGGGATCCTGAGAAGTCGAGGATCGCAGGTAATGTGGGCATTGCGAAGCTTCCCCATTTCAGGGGGGGAAAGAGTTACTCAACCCTTGGTGGATGGCAGGTGGGCATAAGCAGTTACAGTCCGAACAGGGAGGCAGCCTGGAGGTTTGTCAGGTTTCTTACCAGTGAAAGGGTCCAGAAACTGATCGCCCTCCGGGCGGGAAAGGCACCGACAAGGAAGTCCCTCTATACCGATCCGGATGTTCTTGAAGCAAACCCACACTTCAAGGAGATGAAAGAGGTCTTTCTCTCTGCCTATCCAAGGCCCCGGTCTCCCCTTTATCCCGCCCTTTCGAACCTCCTTCAAAGATACCTGAGCAGAGTGATCTCCAGGCCTGACTCTGACATCCAGCGTGAGGCCCAAGAGACAGCAGGAAAAATGAAAGAGGTTCTTTCCCTGGCAGAATGAACCTCTCCCTGCGGCAAAGAGAGACTGCCTTCGGCTTGGCACTCCTGCTGCCCACAACGGTCTTTGTGGGTGTCCTGGCCTTCTTTCCCATAGGATATTCCTTCTATCTGAGCCTCCACAGGATCATACTGGGGCTTCCCGGCCTGGGGAGCCGGTTTGTGGGGCTTCAGAATTATATTGATCTCCTTTCCGACAGGGTGGCCCTCAGGGCCTTCCTGAACACCATGGCCTTCGTCTTCCTCTCCACCTTCCTTGAGGTGCTTTTCGGTCTGTTAATCGCCCTTGTAATCCACAGGCGGTTCCGGGGAAGGGGTCTTGTAAGGGCGGCCGTTCTGGTTCCCTGGGCGATACCCACAGTGGTCTCTTCCCAGATGTGGAGGTTCATTTTCAATGACAAGTACGGCCTCCTGAACTTCCTGTTATATGGCTCCGATATCTCTCAGTACAGGGCATGGCTTGCCGAGCCGCTCCATGCCTTTCTGGCAGTGGTGGCAGCCGATGTCTGGAAGACCTCCTCCTTTGCCGCCCTTCTCATACTTGCAGGGCTCCAGGTCATCCCGGATGAACTCTACGAGGCTGCGGAGATTGACGGTGCAGGCCCGTGGGAGCGGTTCAGGAGAATAACACTTCCCCTTCTGAGGCCTGCCCTCCTGATTGCGGTTCTCTTCAGGACCATGGATGCCTTCAGGGTCTTTGACCTGGTCTTTGTGATGACCCAGGGCGGACCTGCTGATTCGACCAATGTCCTCCAGTTCTATGGGTACAAGAAGATCTTTGCAGAGGGTATGCTGGGGTATGGCTCCGCCATATCAGTGGTTGTCTTTGTCATCACCTTTGCCGTGGCCCTCCTCTATATCAGGATGCTCGGGAGGAGGATGTTTCAGGAGAGGCTATGATACGGAAGTGGTTATGTTAACCTTAACAGTGCATAAATATTAGAGTCCGGCATGGGGCATACTCTTTCGATACGGTGTGATTCCGGGGGTATGCTCTGGAATTTTTCATTATGAAGCTCCGGTCATGTCTGAGTAGAGAAAGTCTGTTATGGACAGTGCCTTAACAGGCTTGATCAGTTGTATAAAGGGTGTTTTAAGTAGAAATGTCGTCCGGTCTCTGCCGAGCCGACACAGGGAAGCACTTTCATGAACCATCAGGTGTTGATAATGAAAAATTCAGAGCACACCCCCGGATAATTTCAGAGGCAAGGAGGCCCAGTGAGTTTTTACCTGCCTCGGAGCAGGGGGCCCCGAAAAGTCGAAGACTTTATGGGGTATGGCTGCCAAGTATGGCATGCGAGAATGATGTGAAAACCCAGTACCCACCTGCCATAAAAGGAAAGTAAAACATGAAGAAACTCTTTTTTTACTTACTGGTCTTCTGGGTGGTGGCCCTCAGCCTTCTGCCCTTCCTCTGGTTCGTGGATACCTCCCTGAAGACAGAGGTGGAGGTAACCTCAATTCCCCCGGTCCTTCTACCGTCAGGCTCTCTGGAGTTTTACATTTCCAGTATCAGGGAATACAACCTTCTTCACTACCTCGGGAACAGCCTTGTGGTGGCCGGGCTTACCACTGTGATAACCATCACCCTCTCCCTTCTTGCAGGCTACACAATTGCAAGGCTCAGGCTCCCGGGAAAACAGTACATAATGAACGCCCTCCTTCTGGTCAGCATGTTCCCGCAGATATCCATCGCCGGGCCGGTCTGGAGGATTCTCCAGAACCTGGGGTGGCTGAATACCTATCAGGGGCTTGTGCTCCCCTATGTGACACTCACCCTCCCCCTCGGCGTCTGGGTGGTGGCAGGCTTTTTCCGGGAACTTCCGCCCGAACTGGAGGATGCTGCGAAGGTGGATGGCTGCAGCCATATCCAGAGCCTTTTCAGGATAATGCTCCCTCTGGCGGCTCCCGGGGTCTTTACCGCGGCCATCCTTGTCTTCATCTATGCGTGGAACGAATTCTTCTTTGCCCTCCTCATCATGACAAGGCAGGACTATCAGACCCTCCCTGTGGGGATAGCCCTCTTTCAGGGGCAGTATACCCTCCCCTGGGGTGAGATAGCAGCAGCCTCAACTGTGGCCACGGTTCCACTGGTGCTCCTGGTCTTTCTCTTTCAGAGGAGGATAATAAGCGGCCTTTCGGCCGGGGCGGTAAAGGGGTAGGATGGCAGGGCTCAGGGTCAGGGAACTCAGAAAGTCCTTCGGGAAGAACCCGGTTATCGAGGGGATAACCTTTGAGATCCCGGAAGGGGAGTTCTGGATCCTTCTCGGCCCATCAGGCTGCGGAAAGACCACCGTCCTTCGTCTCATCGCCGGGCTTGAGGAGCAGGACTCAGGCGATATATATATAGGAGAAAGGGAGGTGAGCCCCCTTTCTCCACGGGAGAGGGATGTGGCGATGGTATTTCAGAGCTATGCCCTCTATCCACACATGACCGTCTATGAAAACATGGCCTTTCCCCTCCGGATGCGCAAGGCAGAGAGGAGGTCGATCGACGAAAAGGTTAGGATGGCGGCACGGCTCCTGAATATTGAGACCCTGCTTCAGAGAAGGCCCCGGGAGCTCTCAGGCGGGCAGAGACAGAGGGTGGCGATCGGGAGGGCGATCGTGAGAGAGCCGGCCCTTTTTCTCTTTGATGAGCCCCTTTCAAACCTTGATGCAAAGCTCAGGGCCTTCATGAGGGTGGAACTGAAGGAACTCCACAGGAAACTGGGGGCCACAATCCTCTATGTGACCCACGACCAGGTGGAGGCCATGACCCTCGGTGACAGGATAGTCCTCCTGAATGAGGGGAGGATTCAGCAGGTCGGCACCCCGGAGGAGCTCTACGAGAGGCCATCTAACCTGTTTGTGGCTGCCTTCATAGGTGCGCCCCGGATGAATCTCCTGGAGGGAAGGCTTTCCTCTGATCCCAATGGACTCTTCTTTCAATCCGGCGGCCTCTCCATCAGACTTGAAGACAGTAGCGGATGGATGGATTATTCCGGCAGGGAAGTAACCCTGGGTATAAGGCCGGAGGCGATCCTTCTGGACAGGGGTGAAATACCGTGCAGGGTTGAGCACCTGGAGAACCTTGGCTCGGAAAAGATAGTTTATCTCAGGGCGGGGGAAGAGAGGATTGTTTCAAAGACATCACCGGACTTTTCCCGAAAGCCCGGGGAGGTTCTGGAATTCGGGATCGATCCGAAGGGGGTGCACCTCTTTTACGAGGGCAGAAGGGTGTAGAGGGGAAGGCAAACCTGAACGTTTGCAAAAAACAAGGGATCACAGATTGCACGGTAACAAATGGATTCACAACATATCGAAGATACCCTGCGGTCTCGCTCGATACGAGTTCGTTTCGGACTTGCCCGTATCGTGGCCGCAGGGTATCTTCATTAACCTGATAACCAGTATACCAATAACCAATATACTGATCCCATGATAAGGTATGCTAAAATACCCCAGCTTTTCTGAAGCCATTGCCCTTTAACAACTGGCAGCAGGGAGGGAAAGAGAACTTGAACAGGGTGATCACCATTGACGGACCCTCAGGGGCAGGAAAGAGCACCATCGCAAGGCTCGTTGCCGAGAGGCTGGGGTTCCAGTACCTTGACACTGGTGCCCTCTACAGGGCTGTCGCCCTTTATCTCCGGCAGAAGGGACTTGGCGAGGATGTCCGGGATCAGGAGATAGCCTCTCTCCTCAAAGGACTCATCCTGTCCTTCAAAGACGGAAAGACCTTCATAAATGGAGAGGATGTCTCAGGCCAGATCAGGACACCCGAGATCGGCCATTACTCCTCTGTGTTTTCTGCAAGAAGGCCGGTCCGGGAGTTCCTCCTTGAGATCCAGCGTCGGTTCCCCGAGGTGCAGGATACAGTCTGCGAAGGCCGGGATATGGGGACCGTGGTCTTCCCGGGGGCCTGGAGGAAGTTCTATCTGGACGCCTCGGAAGAGGAGAGGGCCCGGAGGCGATACCTTCAGCTCAGGTCAGCCGGCAAGGAGATAACCATGGAGGCCGCCCTCCGGGATGTGAGGGAGCGGGACCTGAGGGATTCCAGCAGGGATGTAGCCCCTCTCAGGAGGGCCGAGGATGCCATTTATATTGATACCACCTCCATGGGGATAGAGGAGGCTGTGAAGGAGATTCTCCGTCATCTCTGAGGAGTTAGATACCACCTGAATTGAGCGATTCATTGCAGTAATAGCTGGCGAAGGCGTCTCATAACCCCATTTAATGCAATGATGATTAAATTACAAAAAAGGATGATTATCAACCTGATGGGTGA
>WFTX01000338.1 GCA_015485235.1 Nitrospirota bacterium
AAACTTCTCTCAAGAGGGCTTGATAAACTCAGGAGCATTATCACCGACCCCATAATAGTCCTTGAGACCACTGCAGGACAGAGGGGGGACATAGGAGATGAGATCAGGTGGCTTGGGGAGATTTATGCCGAGACAGGGGGAGGTATAATAAAGGGAGTCTGCCTTGATACCTGTCACCTCTTTGCCTCAGGCTATGACATAGGGCGGCCCGATGAGGTAGAGCGGGTCTTTGATGAACTTGATGAGCACCTCCCGGGTCTTCCCGTCCGGTGTATCCATCTGAACGACTCAAAAACACCGGCAGGCTCACGGAGAGACCGGCACGAGGAGATCGGGAAGGGATATATAGGTGACGAGGGATTCAGGGTCTTTCTCTCTCATCCGAAGGCAGGGGGGATTCCTCTCATCCTTGAGACACCCCGCAGCACTGATGAGGATGACAGGAGAAATATTGCCCGGGTAAGAAGGATCATCTCGGCCTGAGGGCCTCCCTCGTTATTAAGTCATTGAGTCATTGGTCATTTAGTTATCAGAGTGATTAGATTTCTCAGCCTCGACCTCAACTTGCCCCCGGCCTGTCTTTATTCCTCTATTTTTACCCCCTGTTGTATGAGGTTATAGAGCCTGTCCGCTGACTCAGTGTCCAGGCCCTTCAGCTTCTGGTATATCTCCATCGCCCTGTCGGTCCTGTTTATGCTCACATATACAGTACCGAGTCCCTCCAGTGCAGATGAGTTCTCCGGATCGATTTCAAGGGCCTTGTTGAATGCATCTATGGCCTGGCGTATCCTTTTCATTGAGATATTCACAAGGCTGTAACCGGCACCAGCATGGTAGTCCGGTACGTCAGGGGCGATATCTATGGCCTTTTTGTACTGCCGGTAGGCCTTGACAGGGTAGTCCATATTCAGCAGGGTGGCGCCGTACCAGGCATGGAGGTCTGAGTTGTCCGGCCATCTCCTGAGTGCCTCCCTGATGAGACCGGCAGCCTTCCCGAAGTCCCCGTTATAGTATTCAGTGGAGATCTCTTTGAGCTTCCTTGTAAGGGCAGGGTCTTCGCCTGAACGGGCGGTATCACTATCAGAAAGAAACTCGCTGTCTCCCTTCCCGGGACCTTCAGCCTGGTTTTCAACTCCGGAGGAGGCAGTCCTCTTGTCATCAGAGACCTTGACTATTATGCCGGCAAGGCTGGCTTTGTGTTTTAGTAGAAACTTCTCAGCCTCCTCATAGCTGGAAAACTCTCCCACCCTTACAGCAAAGTACTGGCCATCCTTATTGATCTCAATAGAGCCACCCACTTCATCTCCAAGGGTCTTTATGAGAGCATTGAGTTCTCTCACTGCCTGATCAACCTTGAGATACCGGCCTGTCTGAATTGAATAGGAGATCGAAGAGGTGGAAGCTGAAGTGGTGCCGGGCCTGGATGATGTCTTCAGAGCAGTCCCTTCAAAAAGCCTGTAGTATTTCTCTCTTATATCATCTCTCTGATACAGAACGAAGGAATCGTGGAACCTCTTTCTGAGCTTTTTCAGGAGCGGCCGGGCTTCCCTGACCGATCCGAACCTGCCCACCCTCACGATGTAATACCTATTTCCCTTCTCTATCCTCAGGTAGTCCCTCTCTTCGGGTGTGAGACGGTTGGAGAGCATGTCATACATCCGCTCAGCCGATTTAAGCCTCTTGTGAAGGAAGCTTCCTGTCTGGATGGTATAGAAGCCAGCGAATGCATCACTTGATAAGAACAGGAAGAAAAGGGTAGTGAAGAGGGCTGGTATCATCAGTTTGAAAAAAAAGTTATGCTTTTTTCGGGATAACATTACAGAGAGATTATAACCTAACAAAGGGTGCAGTGGGTAGTGGTTATACACTCACAAAGCCTTTCCTGTCTGTTCATTTATCCGGGGGATCATTAAGTAAACCTTACAATCGCATAAATTCCCGCTTAAAGGCAGGGGGCATGCTTTCAGGATGCCTTCCGGCAAGACCTTGCCGCGCCATGCACTGCCTCTGAGGCCACCTGTCCTGAACTTCACTTCCAGAGAGTTCCTGACCTCTGTCTCGAAAACTAAAGCGGAAATATCAATAATCCCCTTGCGTTGGAAGGCCCGTGAGGGGATTTTAGTCGTATCGACGCCCCCTGCCGGATCTCATGTTTGTGCAACATTAAGGCAAAGAAGACACCCTGGGGGATCAGTTGTTTGAGTGATGCAGGTTCATCGCCCTTTCAAGCCCGAATGAGATGATGTCCAGAGCGGCCCGGGCAGCCCTGCTGACAGCATCGCTGATGGTTTCCCTCTCTGACGGAGGTATCCTTTCAAGGACATATATCTCTGCTGGCTTTCCCACGGGCCGTCCGATCCCGATTTTTATACGGTAGAAATCGGCAGTCCCGAGGCTCTCGATTATGGACTGGACCCCTCTGTGTCCTCCGGAGGAACCGTTTCTTTTGAGTTTGATCTTCCCGGGCGGGAGGTCGAGATCATCGTGTATGACAATCAGGCCCTCCCGGTCCTTTCCTTGCCGGAAAAAAGGCCTGATGGCTCTGCCGCTCAGGTTCATATATGTGAGGGGTTTAACAAGGACCAGATCATGTCCTTCATAAACCACTTCTCCACATTCGTATAGATCTTCTTCTCTGAGTTCTATCCTGAGGATCTCAGAGAGGTGGTCAACCACATCAAAGCCTACGTTATGTCTCGTCCGGACATAACGTCTTCCAGGATTTCCAAGGCCGGCAATAATCCACACATCTATTCTTCAGACTCGGTTTCTTCCTCTTTCTTGCCCTTCTTGACCACCTCAGGCTCTGCACCTTCCTCCTCTGCCTCCACTTCCTCTTCTTCCTCGACTTCAGCGGCAGGGACTGTCACAGTAGCCACGGCCTCGTCAGGGTCGTGGAGAACCCTCACGCCCTCAGGAAAGGAGATCTCGGAGATATGCAGTGTCCGTCCAGCAGCAATCCCGGTGACATCAACCTCTATATGGGGAGGTATGTTGTCGGGAAGACACTCTATCTCCACTTCCCTGAGCAGTTGCTGAAGAATTCCACCTTCCTTCTTGACTCCTACAGGTTCACCCTCAAGCACCAGTTGTACCGTGACTCTCACCTTCTCGGTAAGGGATACTTCATAGAAGTCAGCATGGAGAAGTTCACTCCTGACAGGATCTACCTGGTAGTCCTTCAGCAGGGCGAGCTTTGAGTTGCCGTCACTGAACTTCAACTCCACCATCATCTGTTCACCAAGAGTGGAGTTTATGAATTTCACAATCTCTCTCCTGTTGATCTTGATGGGCACGGCGTTGCCTTCCCTGTAAACAACAGCCGGAAGCATGCCGCTCCTCCTTAGGGAACGGGCTGCACCTTTGCCCTTTTCAATCCTCTGTTCGACATCAAGGGAAATACGTTCCATTTTTTCCTCCCTGGGGGTTATACAAATAGTGAACTTATTGAGGACTCCTCATGAATCCTCTTGATTGATTCTGCAAAGAGCTTTGCAATGCTCAGAACTTTAAGTTTACTACACTTTTCCTTTTTACTGTCAAGGGGGATCGTATTGGTAACGATCACCTCTTTAAGAGGTGATTCATTTATCCTTTCAAGAGCCGGACCTGAGAGCACGGCATGGGTGCAGGCTGCTGAGACACTCAGGGCTCCTTTTTCCATGAGTACATCTGCGGCCTTGACGGTTGTACCTGCAGTATCTATCATATCGTCAAGGACAAGGGTGGCCTTTCCCTTTACATCACCGATAACGTTCATGACCTGGGAGACGTTGGCCCTTTCCCGTCTCTTGTCGATTATCGCAAGGGAACAGCCGAGTCTCTTTGCAAAGGCCCTCGCCCTCTCCACACCGCCTGCGTCGGGAGATACGATCACAAGGTCTCCGTTGTGATAATTTGCCCTGATGTAATCAAGGAGCACAGGCATTGCATAGAGGTGGTCCACGGGGATGTCAAAGAAGCCCTGTATCTGGCCTGCATGGAGATCCATGGTAAGGACCCTGTCAGCGCCTGCAGTCTCTATCAGGTCGGCAACAAGCTTAGAAGAGATAGGCACCCGGGGCTGGACCTTCCTGTCCTGTCTCCCATAGCCGTAATAGGGTATTACAGCGGTGATTCGTGAGGCTGACGCCCGTTTGAGGGCATCAATGATCAGAAGGAGTTCCATGATGTTACTGTTCACCGGCGTGCAGGTGGACTGGATAACAAAGGCATCGGCACCCCTGACATTTTCATTGATCTGGATCATTATCTCGCCATCACTGAAGGTGGTCACTGTAGTATCTGTGAGAGGCTCCTGTAGTATGGAAGATATCTCTTCAGCAAGGGAACGGTTCGAGTTTCCCGTTAAGAGTTTGATCCCTTCGGGCATGATCGGGCTCCTTTCTTATAGGAAGAATTTGATAAAACAAGATATTTTAACTTTATTTGAGAGATTCTTGCAATGGCAGGCCGGAGACCCCAAAATGCCATTTAACTAATCAGTCAGTATTATGGGCGGAGAAACAGGCGCCAGTCATCATGGCAAACCTTACAGTTGATGGACTGTTTCTCAAGGGCTGGGGGGTGTCCGCTGCCGGCTTTATTGAAGGGAAACCTGAGCGTATTCTGATGAGTTATCTGTGTCTTTCCCCTCCCTGTCTGCTCATGTAGTTAATCAGGTGGATCATTCCTTCAACAAGGAAGATCAGGGATTCGACATCGAGGAAGCGGTCAGCCGTCCTGTCAAAAAGGATCTTCACCCTTGAGCCGCCAGTCTCAGGTTCGTCTTCATCCGTCTTCCAGTACAGAATGAGCATGGGAACCCTGGGCAGGGCATCGATCAGCCAGGAATGGTCGGCTGTCCTGTCTTCAACGGGACGCGCACCCAGCATCTGAAGTGCCCTTGAGGTCCCCTTGAAATCAGAATCGAGGGTTTCCCTCAGGGGTTCTTCGCAGTCCCGGACAAAGGAACTCTCCTTTACCATCCCCGACTTTAACTCCGAAAAGGAGACCCAGTCCCCGGAGGGCTCTCCTATTCCGCCGGTCCTGATGTAATGAAGGATGAGTATCTTTAGCCAGGGGTTAATGTACCCCCTCGTTGTTATCTCCCCGTCAGGTCTGACCTCATACTCTGTACCAAAGCATCTGATGAAGATGGAACCGTTCCTGAAGTCAGCCCCGATTCTTTTATGGATTTCTTTAAAATCAATATGTTTGACTTCATGTCTTAAAGTTTTAATTAAGTTCTCTTTCCAGTCTTCTCCTTTAGCTGAGGCGAGGAATGCTGTCTCATCATCAGAGAGAAGGGGACATTCGGAAGGGTCTGCCTCACCCTTGATGATGGCAAGGGCAAAGGCCATGCAGGTATTCTGTGGGCATTCGCCGCAGTTCTTGCCTGGAAGTTTCTTATAGACTTCTATGGTATTCATCTTTCCCTTCAGCTCCTCCAGAACCTCGGTATGAATAGTATTATAACCGTATAGACCTCAAGTCTGCCTGTGAGCATGCATATCGTCAGCACCCATTTGGCAAGGGAGGGAAGGGAGGCGTAGTTTTCAGCAGGTCCTGCAGTCCCCAGGGCGGGGCCAACGTTACAGAGCGCTGAGATAACCGTTGTTGAGGCGGTGATAATGTCTATGCCCTGGGCACTCAGAATGAGGGTTGAAAAGACCCAGATGATTATGAAGAGGAAGACAAAGCCCCAGATGCTTCCAAGCACCTCCTTTGGAAGATGGCGGGTGTCGAGTTTCAGGGTGGTTACAGCCCTGGGATGGATGAGCTGGTAGAGTTCCCTGTAGGCCTGCCTGAACATGAGGAGTATCCTCACCTGCTTCATTCCGCCACCGGTGGATCCGATCATCCCCCCGAAAAACATCAGGACCACAAGTAGCATCTGGGAGAAGTAGGGCCATTTTTCATAGTCCGCAGTGGCATATCCGGTAGTGGTCATTATGGATGTGACCTGGAAAAGGCCGTACCGGACCGCCTCAAAGATGCTTTCATAGCCTGTTCTCCAGATACTCAGAGATATGAGAAGAACGGCTGCAAGGGTTACCCGTACATAGAACCTGAATTCATCACTGGAGCCGAACCTGCTCAGATCACCCCTGAAGGCATAGAAGTAGAGGGTATAGTTTACTCCGGCGAGAAACATGAAGACCGAAGCCACCATATCAATGAAGGGGCTCTGGAAATAGGCAAGACTGGTATTTCTGGTTGAAAACCCGCCTGTTGCAAGAGTGGTAAAGGCATGGGAGACGGCATCGTATATCTCCATGCCCCCTGCATAATAGAGCACTGCCGCCATCACAGTCAACGATGTATATATGTACCAGAGGGCCTTGGCAGTATCAATAAGCCTGGGTCTCAGCTTGTCAACGGTAATCTCCGGTACCTCGGCCTTGAAGAGCTGCATTCCCCCTCCACCAAGGAGAGGGAGCACGGCTATGGAGAAAAGAACTATCCCCATCCCTCCAAGCCACTGGGTGAGGGACCGCCAGAAGAGGATCCCTCTCGGAGTTCCTTCAATATCTGTAAGCACCGAGGACCCCGTTGTGGTAAAGCCTGCCATTGACTCAAAGTATGCATCTGTCAGGGAGGTGAAGGTGTCACTGAACAGAAAGGGGAGGGCACCAAAGAAGGCGACAGAAAGCCAGCTCAGGGTTACGACAACAAAGCCGTCTCTGTGGCGGATATCCCTCCTTAGTCCCCGTTTGGTCAGGGCAAAGATGAGTCCTCCCGAGGCAAAGGATATGCCAAAAGAGAGGAGGAGGGGTATGATATCACCAGAGCCGTAAATTATGGAGATTCCCACAGGCAGGAGCATGAACAGGCTCACTATCAGGACTATAAAACCCGTCAGGTTGAAGATGGAGAGCCAGTTCATGTCTTTAAAGCACCTCCGGTCTCAGATGAGGAGTTTTTCTACCTTTTTTATGGACTCGTAGAGAGTGAATATTATAAGACGGTCGCCATGCCTTATTACATCCTCACCGCCGGGTATTATCACGTCCTGGTCTCTTATGATGGCACCTATCAGGGCTGACCTCGGTATCTCCGCATCCATGAGCCTCTTGCCGGCGAGGGGTGAGTTATTGCTCACACCTGCCTCTATAATCTCAGCCATGTCCTCGGCAATGGCTGTAAGGCTCAGAATATCACCTCTCCGTACATACCTCAGGATGGAACTGGCCGTGATCAGCCTTGGACTGATCACCACCTCGATTCCGAGATCATGGGCAAGGGGAAGATATTCCGTCTTGTTCACCACAGTTATAACTCTTCTGGCTCCCATGCTCTTTGCAAGAAGGGATGACATGATGTTCAACTCCTCGTTGTTCGTAATCGCTGCAAAGACGTCCATGGAGCCGGCATTTTCTTCTTCCAGAAGTCCACGGTCTGCACCGTTTCCGTGAAGCACAACCGTATCCTCAAGGTTCTTTATCAGATATTTGCAACGCTCCTGGCTGTTTTCCACTATCTTGAGGGAGATCCCGCTTTTTTCGAGTTCCCTGGCAATGTGAAATCCGATCCTGCCCCCTCCGATCATCATCACGTTCCGGACAGGCCTGACATCCCCCACTATCAGAGCGGCTACCCGCTCGATGCTGTCCCTGTGAATGGGCAGATAAACCACATCCCGTGGTTCTATCCGGTCATTGCCCTTGGGGATTATCGCCCTGTCTCCTCTCTGGATGATCCCGATGAGTATCTTCTGGCTGATCTGCTCCCGGAGGTCCTTGAGGCTCTTTCCTGCAATAAAGGAATCCTCTTTAACCCTGAAGCCTATAACCTGTATGATACCGTTTTCAAATTCCTCGACATCATAGGCAAAGGGGGCCTGAATGATCCTTATTATGGCCCTTGCCGACTCAAGTTCAGGATTGATCGCCGGGTCGATGTCAAGGTGTTCCCCGGCAAGCAGTTTCCTGTTCCTGAAGTACTCTTCGTTCCTGATCCTGGCGATCTTTCTCTTGACATTAAAGAGGGCCTTTGCGACCAGACAGGAGATCATGTTTATTTCATCACTGTTAGTTACGGCAAGTAGTATATCAGCATCGTCTGCACCTGCCTCTTCCAGGACCCTCGGTGAGCCTCCTTCTCCTTCCACCACCGCAATATCCAGTTCCTCGCTTATCCTGGCCAGCTTCTGGCTGTCCGTATCAATCACAACCACATCTATGTCCTGTTCCCGGGAGAGAAACTTTGCGATATGATAGCCGACCTCTCCTGCGCCTATGACGATTACTTTCATAGGGAAGATTATATCATAGAGGGCTTACTCATGGGAGATGTTCTTCTCTTTACTTCATAGCCAGACTTGAAGGATTCATCCCCTGTCTGTTATATTTCAGTAGTATGGAATACAGGACTGCTGAGACAGGAAGAGTGTTTGTCGTCCGGTTCTCCGACGGCGATGACCTCCTTGGTGGGTTGAAAGAACTGGCTCGAAAGGAAGACGTAAGGGCTGCTGTGTTTCAGGTTGTCGGTGGCATCAAGAGGGGTGAATTCGTTGTCGGACCTGAGACAGAAGAGATGCCGCCCAAACCCCTCTGGAGGGAGCTTTCCGAGAGTCATGAGGTCTACGGCGGGGGAACCATATTCTGGAAGGACGATGAACCGCTTATCCACTTCCACGGTGCCTACGGGAAGAGGGACTCCGTCAAGATGGGATGCCTCAGGAAGGGCTCAGAAGTCTTTCTCATACTTGAAGTGGTTGTACTCGAACTGAAGGGGATCAATGCAGAAAGAGTCCCTGACCCTGAAAGCGGTCTTCCCTTGTTGAAGTTTCTTTGACGTCCGACTGATCATCAGCCTGTCTTCTTATCCCGGAGCCGTCTGATGAGTTTCTCTGTCTCCACTGCAAAAAATACAACTGACGACATCGCCAGTGTAACTGATAGCTCCCATAGAGTAAGGGGCTTTGTCTTGAAGATCGGGTTCAGGAAGGGTAGATAGATCGTAGCCATCTGGAGGAGGAATGTAAGGATAAAGGCCCCGAGGAGCGGGAGGTTTGATCTGAGGCCCTGGCGGAAGAGTGATTCCCGCTCTGACCTGATGGCAAGAACATTACCCATCTGACTCAGGCAAAGGACAGTAAAGACCATGGTCTGCCAGTTAGGGTCTCCGGCCTTAATGGCCCATGCCTGGGTAAAGATGGAGACAACACCCATCAGGAAACCGACCCAGACGATCTGAACGCCGAGACCATGGGCAAAGATGCTTTCCTCAGGATCCCGGGGAGGCCTCTTCATGATATTCCTTTCTGCAGGCTCTGCTGTGAGGGCAAGGCCGGGAAGGCCGTCAGTCACGAGATTTATCCATAAAATGTGGATAGGCAGGAGGGGAATGGGCAGCCCAAGGAAGGGGGCGAGGAAGATGGTCCAGATCTCGCCGGAATTACTTGCCATGGTGTATCTTATGAATTTCCGGATATTGTCGAAAATCCTTCTGCCTTCCCTCACAGCCTTGACGATCGTTGCAAAGTTATCATCAAGAAGTATCATGTGGGCGGCCTCCTTGGCTACATCAGTGCCTGTTATTCCCATTGCTATCCCGATATCAGCCCTTTTCAGGGCGGGCGCATCATTCACACCGTCACCTGTCATGGCAACGAACTGTCCTCTGTCCTGAAGGGCCTTTACTATCTTCAGTTTCTGTTCAGGCGCCACCCTGGCATAGACCCTTATGCGTTGCACCTGATCTTCGAATGCCTCAAGACTCAATCTCTCCAGTTCCTGACCGGTAATGATGTTTCTCTCTCCGTCTTCTGTTATGCCGATCCTCTTTGCTATTACCCGGGCAGTCAGGGGATGATCCCCGGTAATCATCACCGGTATTATTCCCGCAGTCCTGCAGAGTTTTACAGCCTCTGCAGCCTCCTGCCTCGGTGGATCCATCATTCCCACAAGCCCCAGGATTACGAGTCCTCTTTCCACTGTTTCCGGTGAGATATCTTCTGGCAGGGAGTCCCATTCCCTCATGGCTATACAGAGCACCCTGAGTCCCCTTGAAGCCATTTCATCACTTGCCTTCAAGAGTCCGGTTCTGTCAAGTGCCTGGATCCCGCGAGGAGTCTGGAGAGAGTCAGCCTTCTCCACAAGCACATCCACCGCTCCTTTGGTAAAGGAGATAAAGGGTGGACCCTCTCCCCCCTTATCGCTGCTTTCCTTCCAGGCATGTATGGTTGTCATGCATTTCCGTTCCGAATCAAAGGGGATTTCTCCTATTCTGGGATACATCCTGGCCAGGTCCTGCTTTTGAAAACCTTTTTTTCTTGCAAAGTCATAGAGCGCAGTTTCCGTGGGGTCTCCCAGGAGATTTCCCGAAGCATCCTCCTCTGCATCATTGCTGAGTGCCAGGGCTGTATAAAGCATTCCAAACATGGACGGCCCGGTATCTATCTTTCCGTCCGCCCATACCTCTTCAACGGTCATCCTGTTCAGGGTTAGGGTTCCGGTCTTGTCAGAGCAGATGTAAGTCACTGAACCAAGGGTCTCAACTGCAGGAAGCTTTCTTACAAGGGCGTTCTGCCTGACCAGTTTCCGTGCGCCCAGGGCAAGGGAGATGGTCACTACAGCCGGCAATGCCTCAGGGATGGCGGCAACGGCAAGGGAAATAGCAGTAAGAAGCATTGTCATGGGTTCTTCACCCCTGAAGAGTCCCAGAAAGAATACGACTGCACAGATGGCAAGGACTGCAATGGCAAGCCTCTGTCCAAAGGACTGGAGCCTCTTCTGGAGCGGAGTCTTCACCTCGTCTTCTTCCTGGAGCATTGTGGCGATCTTTCCAAGTTCTGTCTTCATCCCTGTTGCCACAACAATTCCCCGTCCCCGTCCGTAAGTAACTATGGTCCCCCTGTAAGCCATGTTCTTCCGGTCTCCAAGGGGGATATCTTCTGAAGGGAGCGTGTCAGGTGTCTTCTTGACCGGCAGGGACTCTCCTGTAAGGGCTGCTTCTTCGATCTTTAATTGCACGGCCTCGATCAGGCGCATATCAGCAGGCACCATATTGCCTGCCTCAAGCAGCACGATATCGCCTGGGACGATCTCATATGCGGGTATGTTTTCCGGACGGTTATTCCGAAGAACGACTGAAACAGGCGCAGCCATTCTTTTCAGCGCCGCCATCGCCTTTTCAGCCCGGTACTCCTGAACGAAACCGATTATCGCATTCAGGACAACGATGACTATAATGGCTATTGTATCGGCAGGCTCACCTATGATGCCTGAGACAACAGCTGCAGCCAAAAGCACCAGTATCATGAAGTCCCGGAACTGATCAAGGAGGAGCATAAGAGGGCTCCTCCTTTTTTTCTCCCTGATTGCATTGGGGCCATGCCTTTTTAGACGCTCTCCGGCCTCCTCACTAGTGAGGCCCTCTGGAGAGCTCCCCAGTTCTTCCAGTACCTTATCTATCTCAAGATTATGCCAGTTCATAATAATGTATAAAGTATTAAAAGTTCCTGTTGAGTTTATACCCCTTCCTCTCCATCCACCTTAAGTGGGAAGGACAGGGCGAGGATAGCCCCGTTTATAAATTATAACCCTTCTACAGTTCAGTAGTCTTATTTCCCTCTGTTTAATAAAAATATCATTGCTCTATGTAATATATATAAAAATATAAAATATAAAATAATAAGGAATTTACGGATATATCATGGTCCTAATACTTGAAAGATCTGATAATTACCTTTTGTATTGGGATGTCCGTCAACGCACACTCCTTGCCAGCCCCACGTTTATGAAGCATTAAGGTTTTTCTTTGCCTTTGTGAGCAAGTGGTCCCTCCTCAGTCTGTTATATAGAGTCTTCAGGTGTTTCAGGTCCTTCTGATCGGAGACACCTGAAAACCTGATCCTTTCGTAGAGACTGATAAACTCCATGACCAACTCTTTCGTATCCTTGGGCAGGGCTTTGATCTGCCTCTCCATCTCCACTCTGGAGGTATACTCACCCCGCATTTCTCCCACAAGAACCTTCCTGAGCCTTGCGTAGAGCCTGCTTTCAGGGGGAAGCCTGAAAGGACCACTCCGGAAATACAGAATTATTATAATCAAGAAGATAACGCCCAGAAGAGTAATACCCGTCGGGAGGACTAATCTCCGCCCGTGAGGCATCCCGCGACCTGACCATTTCATTGATGGAAGGCTCAGCCGTCTCATAATACTTGCCTGGTCATATCTGCTGAAACCTACCACATACCTCTCCCAGTTCAGTTTGAGGTAATCCATGAACAGGTTCAGGGGATGCCTTCTTTCAGCCTGGGCCGGTGGGGTCGGGTCAAAGGTCTCCCACTTCCTCCCGATCATCGCCTCCACCCAGGTATGAGCATCGGACTGCCGGACGATGTAATAGTTTCCATAGCTGTTGAACTCTCCTCCCATGTATCCCGCTACCACCCTTGCCGGTATTCCGATTGAGCGGAGCATCAGGGCCATGGCCGTAGCATAATACTCACAGTACCCCCTCCTGGACCTGAAGAGGAAATCCTCAACTGGTGTCAGACCTTCCACAGGGGCAGGAACTGTTAATGAATAGATATATTCCCTCTTAAGAAATCCTTCTATAGCCTTTGCCTTCTCAAAGGTTGAAGCCAGCCTTTCAGTGACTGAAAGGGCAAGTTCTCTTACCCGGTCCATCCCCTTCGGCATCTGCAGATAGAGGTAATCGTCAAGTGTAGGGGGAAGGGGGGCAGCGGTGCTCTGAACGGTATACCTTATCCTCTTTCCTTTCTTGAACGGGATGGAGAGTGCTCCGTCATTATGCCTCATAATCCTCCTTGCACTGGTCCTCAGTTTCCGGATCCTTCCGAGTAAGAATATATATTCCGTGTCAAGGGGCTCCAGGATGAACTCCTGGCTGTATCTGGGGCCACTGCCTCCAGGCCCTATTTCAAACTCACCATCACTGCTCTGGATCACCATCTTGCTTGTCTCCAGATCCTGCCAGGTATTATTTTCATAAAACTCAAAGGTTATTCCCCGCCAGTATGGGATCCCTCTGAATGGCGGTGTGACGGTTACACGCATCACCGGGGTTCTGTCAAGCTTAAGGTCCTGGAGTTCTCCAAGTTGGACCTTCTCGGAAAACCCCGACTTCATCCCCCTGCCCAGGCTCTTTCCCCACAGGCTTCCCTTCAGACGGGGGATCGCAGGAAAGAGGAGTATGCTCAGGATGCTCACAATGAAAGTAACAGTCAGGGCCTGCCTGAGATAGCCCCTCATCGAGTGGATACCCTGCTGGAGAAGGTGTGAGTAAAACAGTGAGATAGCTGTCACGATCATGAATAGAATAAAGACAACACCGAAAAAGAGGGATGACGTGAGCTCAGAGGCCAGAAGAACCTGAATCAGGGTCATGAAGAAGACCTGAAGGGAGTCCCAGGGGTCTTTTATGTCCAAACTCTTAATGGAATGGAAGAGTATTGTCAGGTGGGAGACTGCTACTATAAGATCGCAGGAAATATAAACAACCTCAACCCCGAATACAAGGAGGGAGACCGTGGAGAGCCCTCCCACGGCATACCGTGAAAGCTGGGGCCTTCCCTGGATTGCCCTGAGGTAACCCAGAAGAACAAGTGCGCCGGGTATGAAGAAAAGCGGGTTCACCTCTCCTGTTATTATGATACTCAGGTCACCGGTGAGAGCGACTACTGCTGTCAGGGCCTTATATATGGGAGGCATGAACTGTCTCCGTAACGACCGGCCTGTACTCACCCATGGGTGAGTCTTCTGAGATCAGGATCAGAATGGAGTATCCTGAGATAGACTCCCTTTCAGGACACTCCAGTGAGTCTTCCATCTCGATAAGTGCGAGTATGTCAAATATCTTGTAAAGATGTTCGCGGCCAGTCCCGAAGGGGAGAGTCTTTCTGCAGGTTATAAGCCTTACAGGATAACCTGCATCTATATACAGGGCAGCGAGGGTGGCTGCATGGGAGACAGCCCTTTCAAAGAGAGGGCTGTCTGTTCTGGCATTGTCAAGAATGATAGTAACATCTTTCGATATGCCTGGCTGAAAGGTCCTTGCTTTGAGGGAGCCATGTTTTGCCGTGGCCTTCCAGTGTATCTTCCTGAGGGGGTCTCCGGCCCGGAAATCTCTGATATGGGAGAACTCTTCATCCTCGTACATCTCCCTGAGTCCGGTATGCGTGGCATCCGTGGCCCTGGGAGGACCGGGAGGGTCCATCTCAAAGAGTGCCGGGTAAACGATGACTTCCCTTCCTGTGGTGAATCTTTTCTGAAACCTGAAGAATATGAAGGGGTAACCTGTCTCAATCCTGATTTCACCTATGCTGTACCTTCCCCTTCGGGGGAAGACAGCTTCTTCCCGGATAAATATCTCTTCACCCGGCGCAACCTTCTCAGCCGTAACCTCTCGATGAAGGAGATCAGAGCTTATTCTCAGGGACCGGGCATGAAAGAGCCGGCCGCTGTTATGAATTATCAGACCGAGCAGAACCGGCTCTCCGGCATGTATTTCATCAGCAGGATCAGCAAAAAGGTCGGTCTTTCTTAATGTAACAAGGGGAGAGAATAATCCGACAAGAGCCGTGGCAAGCATAAAGGAGAAGACAAGATACATAAGGTTGTTTCCTGTATTCAGGGCGGCGAAGGCGATGACTGAAAGGGCGATAATGAAACGTTTTCCTTCACGTGTCAACCTGAGGCTGTATTGTAAGACAGGATTAAAGAGGAACGGATATTTCCTCGAGTATCTCTCTGATGATCTCATCGGCATCTCTGATATAATTCCTGGACTTGAGTATTATCCTGTGGCCAAGAGACAATGGGGCCACCTCCATGACATCTCCAGGGGTAAGGTAGTCCCGGCCTTCATAAACCGCAAGTGCCCTGGCTGCCCTCAGAAGGAACTGGCCGCCCCTGGTGCTCACGCCAAGGCGGATCCGCTCGTCCTTTCTTGTGGCCATGACCAGCCTCATTGCATAATCCAGGACCGACTCATCCACATGGACTGAATCTACCTCTGCCTGCGCAGAAAGCACCTCCTCCCGGCTTATCACATGGGGGAGGTTCTCCATCTCTTCCATATTGCCATCCTGGAGCATCACCTCTTTTTCAACCTCATAGTCCGGATATCCTATCCTCAGGTGAATCATGAAACGATCAAGCTGGCTTTCAGGCAGGGGAAAGGTCCCATGATATTCGTAGGGGTTCTGGGTTGCAATCACCATGAACGGGGAGGGTAGGGGATAGGTCCTTCTGTCAATGGATACCTTTCTTTCGCTCATTGCCTCAAGGAGGGCTGACTGTGTTTTCGGGTTTGTCCTGTTTATCTCATCGGCAAGCACGATGTTGGCAAAGATGGGGCCTGGGCTGAACTTGAACTCCCTCAGTTCGGGGTTGAAGATGTTTACACCAGTGATATCAGAGGGGAGAAGATCGCTTGTAAACTGTATCCTCTGGAAGGAGCAGTCCATGGCCCGGGCAAGTCCCAGGGCAAGGGTGGTCTTGCCGACTCCCGGGACATCCTCTATAAGAAGATGCCCCCTCCCGATAAGGGTCACAATAGCCATCCTTATGACAGACTCCTTGCCCCTCAGGATTCCGGCAAGGCGGTCCTTCAGCCTCTCAAGAGGTCTCATACACTTATTTTAACGTAAAGACGCAAAAATAAAACCAGGTTTATTATCAGGATCATAATGAAGATTCAGGAGTGCGGAAGACCAATGGAACACGGACAAACACTGAAAAACGGGATTGACACTGATAAAAACAAATCCTAAATACTAAATCCTAAGGAAACTCTGATTAATGGGCTTGGTCATTGCGAGGCCCGGCCTGCCGGGCAGAAGCAATCTCATTTCATTGTATATCAATATGTTGTGAGATCGCTTCGTCGTTTCACTCCTCGCGATGACGGATTCCCCGGAATTAATCAGAGGTTCCCTAAACAATAGAACACTGATTGACACAGAAACTAACAGACTTACACAGATTAAAATTCTGAACAATCTCAAAACTGCCCGCTACACGGTACCCGCTATTCGCTACACGCTTTTTCCCCCAGGCGGGTCCGGGTAATCGATACGATCAAGTCTGACAGGAACCCGTGCCTGTCTCGCGGTCTCAGGTTCGTTATAGAGAGCGCAATACTGTCTCATAATCTGTATGAGATCCTATCCAAAACCATATAATCTCTCCGTCTTCCAACACGCCAAGGGCACGATAATCC
>WFTX01000339.1 GCA_015485235.1 Nitrospirota bacterium
TACCACTACCTTCGAACAGGAAGGAGACTCTCAAAGAAAAGGATTTAAGGACAGGTCAAGGTCAAGGCTGAGTGACCAACAGACAAATACACTACGCCTTCAATACCAGCCTTTGTTTAGTGGCTATAGTTTGGAGTGCAGGCTACAGCCCTCAGATATCAAAAATCACCTCCACCTTCCAGAGCCCGTTTTTCTTCTCGCATTTCAGGTTGTGATACGTCGCCGCCTTCAACAGAAGTCCCCGTTCGTGACGGTCAGGATCGAACCGTTCACCCCTGAGAGAAGCCTCTATCCGGTTCTCGTTAAGGGTTTCAATATCCACATCCATACCGAGGAACCCGTAGGAATCAAACTGAAAGATAAGTTCATTCAGCCACCCCACCAGAAGTCCCTCGATTGACTCACTGTAGACCTTAACTTCTATGGACTCTTCAGGTCTGATTGAGGAGAGCTTTGTGACAAGGCTGAACAGGGCCAGTGCGGAATTTCTGAAAACCTCTTCAAGGGACCTGCCGGAGACCCTTATCCCCACGTCCCCTGAGGTGTCAAGAATCTCGAAGTTAGTATCCATCCTTGCTTTGATAATGATACCACGAGCGCAAGAATAAGTCAAATCCACGAATTGCCACATAAAAATCCAAGTAAGAATGAACACTTACTTGATCAGAAATCTTTCAAGAGAAGGTTTTGCTGAAAGTCGCAGATGGGGCAATGAAAACACTGGGAAATCAAGCTGTCGGGCTGTGGTTACCCCGCTGTACCTATTCATCATGAATGCTCATAATATTGCCCGGAGAGTAATCCTGTCAGGTTCATTATAGAGATTGCAATACTATCTCATAATCTGTATGAGACGCTGTCCGGGACCAGATTATTTCTCTCTGATGGTGGTTTCTCCTCTTCATAAGCAAGTTCACGGAACCCTCCGGGTCTGAGTCCCAAAAATGCCGCTTGACCTGCTGGTCAGTTTTAAGGAGAGGCAGGTGTCGGGTTTTCGCATCATTCTCAGCGGACATCCTTGTCCGCTTCCGAGGAGGGAAATCTGGTTCACCATCCCGGTGAACCCTTTCGATTTCCCAAAACCGCTCAAACCCAATACCTGCCTCTCCTCTACCGCCGGGAAGGCTTCCCCTATCGATATTTTTAGGTGAGTGCGGAAAGGTGTGAAAGAATAGATGCCCATGCCCGGAACATCACCATCATGAGAGGCAGGGCAAGGGGAGACTATTACTTGAAGATCATTGATGATGGTGAAGGAATACCTAAGAACAAGGACGGCATCCCTGATTTTAAATATGTGGCAACCCACATCTGTGATTCCATCAAGAGGAGAATGAAAAAGGAGGGGGCAAGAGGCATACAGGGAGAGTTCGGGATCGGGCTCCTGAGTTTCTGGACCGTTGGAGAGGAACTCAGGATGGTATCCTCATCTACAGACGGGAAAACCTACGAGATGGTGATGAAAAAGGGCTCCCCTGGATATACAATCAACCAGAAGAGGACGCTCATTCCGGTAGAGGGTACTGAACTTATGGTGTCTCCTCTGCTGCCTGGCGTGAGGTCACTTAACGGAGAGAAGATTCAAAGGTACCTTGCCTCGGAACTGAGGGACAGGATAAGAAAGACCGGGGTTACAATAAAGATTATTGACAGGACCGCAAGGAAACAGTTGCTTGTGAAGCCGAGGGAGTTCAGCGGGAGGCTCCTGCACCGGCTGCCTCAGC
This sequence comes from Nitrospirota bacterium, assembly GCA_015485235.1. Classification (GTDB taxonomy): domain Bacteria; phylum Nitrospirota; class Thermodesulfovibrionia; order Thermodesulfovibrionales; family JdFR-85; genus WFTX01. The sequence goes on from WFTX01000339.1 coordinate 1,725, forward strand.
CTGAAACAGATCTTGGTGAGATATATGTTGAACTTTACCTGAATGAATCAAGCACTGAAAACAGGGTCGGCCTGTACCGTGCCGGCACGAGAGTGCTTCAGTCGATCTCAGAACTGGATCGATTTACTTCAGAACCCTGGACCTCGGGCTGGCTCGAAGGGATCATCGATGTTCCTTTTCTTAACCTGACTCCCGGCACAAGAAGCGGGATAATCCAGGACTCCAGTTTTGCCGCCTTTTCAGAAGCCATCAGACCCCTTGAGGAAAAACTGACAGAGATAATACAGGAGCAGAAAAGGGCAGAGGAGGAGCGGGCAAGCAGAAAGATACTGAAGACCGTCCAGAAGGCATTGAAAGAGGCAATACTCTCACTCCCAAGGGAGGAGTATGACTGGTTCGATATATACTCGGATAAGGGAAAAGGGGATAAGCGGCGGAAAGCACCTGCAGAATCACTTGAGACAGGCATCAGCACACCCGATACCACGAGCGAGACTTCAAGACAGAGGGAGTTCTTCGAGTTTGCCGGGCCGCTCTACAGCGTCAGGGTATCACCGGCCTCCTCGGTCGTTCCGGTAAACAGCAAAAAGGAATTCAGGGCTGTGGCAAGGGATAAAAGCCGGAGGCCTGTGGAAGAGGGAGTACGGTTTTCTTGGAAGATAAAGGATGGGCCGGGCAGGATCGAAAACCCCGATGCTGAGATAGCAACCTATATTGCCCCTTCGGAGCCTGCCCTTGTAACACTTGAGGTGACCGACAGGGTTCGGTATCCGTGACCGGAGAGTCTCTGATAACCGTGACCGATACGCTTTTGCCGAAACATGAAGGCGGAAAGACACCAGGAAAAGGTCTTCCCGGCTACACCTTCAGGCGCGCCCCCGGGGAGCTGTGGAGGTCAAAATACGATGAGAAGCAGAATGTGATCATTATAAACAACGGCCACCGTGACTTTGTCTTTGCATCAAAGAACAGGATGAGAAAACTCCGCTACATCTGCCGCCTCTTTGCCAAGGAACTTGTCTATAAAAACTTCCCCGGCCTCCCGGCCGATGAACTCCTTGAGAGGATGATCGAACTCGGACTATATACTGAAGAACATCTTAAGGGTTAAATCGACATAAGGGACCTTTCTTTTTCACTTCAAGTTGCATAAACGGCTGTACTACAGTTGAGTTTATGATAATAGCCATGAGCATAATTATGTTATAATGTCTTTATGTTATGCTATCCCATTACCTGGGAGGTACTATGGCAACATTGACAAAAAGGTCAACCATCTATCTGGATCCCGAGATCCACAGGGCCTTGCGGCTCAAGGCATTAGAGACATCCCGTTCCATGTCGGAACTCATAAATGAGGCTGTGCGGGAGGCACTGGCTGAAGATGCCGAGGACCTTGCAGCCTTTGAAGAGCGGGCCAATGAACCTTTGATCAGTTACGACCAGATGATCAAAAGACTCAGGCGGGATGGGAAAATATAAGATCTTTTTCAGGCAGTCTGTCTGGAAGGATTTCAAGTCGATCCCTAAGAAGGATTTGAGGAAAATCATTCACCGAATAGACTCCCTCTCAGAAGATCCACGTCCGGCAGGAAGCCAGAAACTCTCCGGACAGGAAAAATACCGTATCCGCCATGGCCGCTACCGTATAGTGTATTCGATTCAGGATGATGAACTTACAGTCTGGGTTGTAAAAGTAGGCCATCGGAAAGATATTTACAGATGAGGATTTAAATCAAGGGATTAGGCTGTGGCTCCCCGGGACGGGCTCGAACCGCCGACCTAGTGGTTAACAGCCACCCGCTCTGCCTGCTGAGCTACCGGGGAAGCCAGATATATTTTATATCAAAACTGCCCATTCTTTGTCAAATATCGGCCCCTCCCGGGATCGCGGGTCATTTGTGTATTGGTATATTGGTTACTGGGTTATTAAGCTCAGCCCTAACCTCGGCCCAAAGGCTGTAACCAGACAAACAAAACTGGCGGCATCAGAGCAAATGAAAGGAAGGGCGGGCATCCCATGGGGGAGCGAGGATGCCCGCTCAAGGGGGAGGTTGTCAGGAAGTAAGATCATCACCCTTCTTTCTCATGAAAGAGGGCAGATCATAGGGGTCATCATAAGATACGAGTTCCGTCGGAAGAGGCTGGGGTTCCTTCTCATTCAGGCTCTTGGCAAGCACCCTGTCGGCACCCTTCAGCGCCACCCTCTCTCTTCTGGGCTGGTAGGCCGGCCTGGATCTCCAGGTCTTCACCTCTTCGAGGGCCACCTTCTCGGTCCTTGGCTCAAATCCAGTGGCAATTACAGTGATCCTCACCTCGTCAGTGGCATCGGGGTCTATGACTGAACCAAAGATAATGTTGGCATCGTCATGGGCTGAATCATAGATAAGGGCCGTTGCCTCCTGAACCGCACTCAGAGACAGGTCGATTCCTCCTGTGATGTTTATAAGCACACCCCTCGCCCCCTCGATTGAGGAGTCCTCCAGAAGGGGATTTGAGATCGCCTTCTTTGCAGCAACTGTGGCCCCGTCTTCACCGGAACCGACACCAATCCCCATCACGGCCCGGCCTGAACTCTCCATCACCGCCCTCACGTCTGCAAAGTCGAGGTTGATAAGCCCGGGCGTGAGTATGAGGTCTGATATGCCCTGGACAGCATGCCTGAGGACATCGTTGGCAATGGCAAAGGATTTAAGAACAGGTGTCCCCTTCTCCACAACGAGTGATATCCTGTCGTTTGGTATGACTATTATTG
>WFTX01000340.1 GCA_015485235.1 Nitrospirota bacterium
ATTCATGTAAGCGAATCCCTGTGTCGGCTCGGCGGAAGCCGAACGGCCTTATATACTCAAAACATCCTTTAGACCACTGATCAGGTCTGTTAACGCAACGTCCATAACAGATCCGCAGGACTCGTATCGAGCTTTATCTACTCAGACACGACCGGCGCTTTGTAATGAAAAATTCAGAGCATCTCCCCGGAATACACCATATTCCGTTGAAAGATCCGTAAGGGCATGCCCTCTGCCAGACCTCATTTCACGCGATATTTACCCTCAAAGAAATTATACACCAAAAGTTAAAAAATTCCTAATCTTTCCTATCTCCATCTCCTATAGAGATCGTGATCAAGCCCCATCTGATCGATTATCTTCCCTGCTATGAAGTCCACCATATCATCGACGGTCTCCGGCCGGGAATAAAACCCCGGCATTGGAGGGACGACCCTCACCCCTGCCCGTGCCAGCTTCAACATGTTCTCAAGATGAATTGGGCTGAGGGGCGTCTCCCGTGGGGAGATAACAAGGCGCCTCCCCTCCTTTAGCGTAACATCGGCCGCCCTTATGATGAGATTATCGGCATAACCCGTTGAAAGGGCCGAAAGGGTCTTCATGCTGCAGGGAACGATGAACATCCCTTCGGTCCTGAATGAACCGCTTGATACAGGTGCCCAGAGGTCTTCCTCGTCATGAAAGATCAACCTCATGTCACGGACTTCCTTCCTGCTCTCCTTTGAAAACAGATAGGACTCCACAATCTCTGATCCCTTATCTCCTGTGAATCCCGTCTCCTCCCTGATGATAGGCATTGATGCCCTGGAAAGGATTAGATGCACCTCCCCGTGTCTGAGGAGTTCCTCAAGCACTCTCAACCCCAGGACACCCCCTGTGGTTCCGGTTATCGCAAGAATGTAACGTTTCATTTGCACATTATCACCGACCCCCGCCGGGGGTCCATCAGCACCTTCAGAGACTGCTTGCCACTATCTGTGAGAGATCGGGCTCCACAAGATGGAAGTCAGCTCTCACCGGAGTCATCAGAGGCTTTTCCTCAAGATTCTTCCTGGCACGCCTGCAGAGCCTTCTGAGGACATCAAACCTCTTCCCGTAATACAGTGCTGGAAAAATATCCTCTGGCGGACCATTCCTGAAAGGCATAAGTTCCTCCCTCTCCATTCCGGCATTCCCGAGCAGAAGCATTATGTCTCCCCAGCGCATATCCTGCTTCCAGAGAGCAAGACTTAGCAGCCACCCCCATCCTCCGCTTACATGTAGAGAACGTATCCTTCCATTCTGGATCCGGTTCAGCTCATCTATAACCTCCTTGCCATCAAAGAGCATATAGACACCTTCGCTGAACCTGAAAAGTTCTCTATGAGCTGTGATAGAGGCCTTGCTGTCAGCTAAAACCATTATCTCAGACGGAAGGGATCCGTCACATCGACAGAGGGGGATCGCATTGGGACCCTCTAAGTTTTCAGGAGCGTTCCCTTTCATCCCGTCTCCTGAGTTTGGTAAGTGACTCAATATGATAGGTCTGGGGAAACATATCAACAAGCCTGATTGACTCAACCTCATACAGTTCTGAGAGCCTTCCCAGATCCCGTGCAAGGGTAGAAGGATTGCAGGAAATATAGTATATCCAGTCCGGCCTGAATGAAGTCACCCTTTTCAGTACTTCTCTTGTAAGCCCTGTTCTCGGCGGGTCAACTATCAGAAGGTCAAAGGTGCCTCTCAGTCTTGCCTTCTCCGCGCTTCCCTTTATGTACCTGACATTCTCGATACCGTTCAGTTCAAGATTGTAATGCCCGTCCGCCACGGAAAGAGAAGACTGCTCAACAGCAACAACTTCCCGCGTATACTTTGATAGAGGGAGAGAAAAATTCCCGGCTCCTGCATAAAGATCGAGGACCCTTGATGGTCTCTGTCTGGAAAGGTCCTCCCTGATCTGCTCAACAACCATCAGGTTCATGCCCCAGTTGCTCTGGAAAAAGGCCCCTGGTGTAACACAGTAGTACATCCCACCCAGACCAAGACATGACCGGACAGATTTGTTTTTACCCCCGTCATCAAAGATGACTCCATCAACTCCAGAGGCTGACAGTCGCTCCTGGACCTTTCTACGGTCATACCTCTCACCGTAAACCCTTGCAGTGATGATATCCCCGGACTGTATGAGCAGTTCCCTTACACCCTCAGGTAAACCCAGGCTGTTTATCCTCTTAAGGGTGCCGTTCAGTTCGGGGCTCAGGAGAAGGCACTCATCTGTAACCACCACGTCATGGGAGAGGGGTTTGTAAAACCCGGCCCTCCCGTCGGGAGAGATTTTGAAACGGACCCTCCTCCTGTAATTCCAGGGCTCGGAACTGAATGAGGCATCAAGGGGAAGCTCCAGCTTTCCTATTCTTGAAAGGAGGTCTCTGAGAACAGCCTCCTTTATTCTGATCTGGCCTCCGTAGGATATATGTTGATAGTGGCATCCCCCGCAGAGACCGAAGAGAGGGCATCGAGGCTCAACCCTGTTCGGTGAGGGTTCATATATCTCCCTGACGAGGGCTATGGAATAATCCCGCTTTTTCTCGGTAACTTCAGCCTCGACCGTCTCACCGGGAATCGCCCCTTTCAGGAATACAACGCCTTCAGCCCTTGAAAGGACATACCCACCGTAAAGGGGTATCGTTGCCTCCAGACGCATACTCACTTTTCAAGCAGCCGCTTGATCGTCTCTTTGAGTTCAGTTGTGTCAGCAGACTTGACCACATATGCCTCCGAGGCCCAGATCGAAAAATCATCTCTGTAGTCATAGGCAGTGGACATGATTATGGGAAGACGCGGGTTAATCTCCTTCATCTTTCTGAGCACCTGGATACCGTCCATATCAGGCATGAGTATGTCCAGGGTGACGATATCCGGTTTCTCATCCTGGAAAAGCCTGATCGCCTCATCTCCTGAACTTGCAACCACCACCTCGTAGCCCTCGTCTTCAAGCTCCTCCTTGTAGAGGGTCCTTATCGAAGGATCATCGTCTACAACGAGTATCTTCATAACTCCTCACCCCCTGTTTCCTCTTTTTTGAACGGCAGATATATCCTGAAGGTCGTACCTTCGCCCTTTTCTGTCTGCACCTCTATCCTTCCGTTATGCTGCTCTATGATGCGGTGCGTTATAGCAAGGCCGAGCCCGGTACCCTCGATCTTTGTCGTGAAAAAGGGGTCGAATATGTAGGGAAGATCCTTCTCACCGATCCCCGGACCCGTGTCATGCACCTCAATTATACCATACTCATCCTCCTTATAAGTCCTGATTCTGACAGTTCCACCCCCTTCGAGCACCTGTATCGCATTGCCTATGATGTTGATAAGCGCCTCCTTGATCCTGTTTGGATCAACCTCAATCCGTAGCGGGTCAGCATAGTCCCGTTCGAGGACTATCCCCTTCTCCCTCATCTCCTGTGAGTAAAGGGATGTCACCTCGTTCAGCACCTCTGTCATCACGACCTCTTCCTTTCTCATTCTCACATCCCTTACAAAGCTGAGAATATCCTTGAGGATCTCTTCAAGCCTCCCGACCTCCCGGGTTATTATCTGGGCATAGCTCTTGAGGCTTCCGTCCAGTTTCTTTTCAAGCCTCCTGGAAAAGCCGCCTATGGAGACAAGGGGGTTCCGTATCTCATGGGCGACCTTGGCCGCCACCTCGCCGAGGGCTGCCATTTTCTCCGCCTGGGCGAGCCGTGTCCGGAGTTTCTTCAGTTCACTGATGTCTCTGACAATATGTACGGTCCCGATGAAGTTCCCCCTGTCATCAAAGAGCGGGGACGTTGATGTAAGGGTCGTACCTCCACTCCTCGGGTCGTCAAACTCCTCAATATAGGGAAGTTTTGTCTCAACCGTCTTGTGATGGGGACACTTTTCATAAGGTCTGTCCGTACCATGGAATATCTCGTAGCACTTCTTTCCTATGATCTCCTCCCGCCTGAGTCCCACCTTCTCCTCAACCGCCCTGTTTATGGTTCTGATGGTATAGTCCTCGGTGGTTATATAGAGGAGGTCCGATATGGACTCGAAGATATTTTCAAGCTCGGCCTCGGCCAGCTTTATCTGTTCGAAGAGCCGGGCGCTCTCGATGGCAGAGGCAACCTGATCGGCAAAGCCGGAGAGGAACCGCATATCCTCATCGGTAATGGGTTTTCTGTTGAAATAGTTATCCACCCACAACACCCCTATAACCCGGTTCCTGACAACGAGTGGAACCAGGGCATAGGCTTCGGAGCCAAGGTGCTGGATTATCACCGGATCAGAAAGGGGATCACTCCGGGCATCGGTTATGTTGATACCCCTTTTCTCCCTGATGGCAACAGCAAGTCCTGTCGTGCCGTCAATGGATACCTCCAGCCCTGTGCTCAACCTGTCCAGAAAGGAATCCTTTCTGAGGGGACCTTCTTCGATCTCCCGCAGGATCTCGGGAAGGGACTTCTTCTCCAGAGAAAGCTGCTCCCATATCTGCCAGGCCTCCTCAGGCGTGGACGGCCCTACCCCGAGCACCCCCCGTAATGAACCCTTCTCCTCATCTATCAGAAACAGGATGGACCGGTTGAATCCAAGGCCGTCACTCATGGTGACAGCAGTAAGAACCATTCTCAGAAGTCTTTCCAGTTCGAGAGTACCCCTCATGGCGGAGCTGATGAAAAAGAGTCTGGAGAGCTCCTGGTTCCTCCTGATCAGCTCCTTTTCCACCCGTTTCTTGTCGGAAATGTCCCTTGAGATCCCGCTCACACCGATCACCTCGCCTGCTGCATCCTTGATGGGGGAGAGCGTAAGGCTGACCTCAATCATGACACCGTCCTTCCGTTTCCTCATGGTCTCAATATCCCTGATCGTCTCACCAGCCTTTATCCTTTCGATATACTGCATCTCGGTATCCAGGAGAAAATCAGGAATGAAAGGAAGAAAGGAGCCGAGGGCCTCCTGCTCTGTATACCCGTATATCCTTTCTGCTCCCTTGTTCCAGGAAGTAACAATACCCTTGAGGTCAGTGGTAACAATTGCATCAGCAGAATTGTCGATCAGGCTTTCCAGATAGTCCTTTGTCTGGGCCACCTCTCTGTAAAGGGAGATGATCTCCTCCTGATAGAGCACCCTGTCGGTGATATCCTGAATCAGGACGACAGCTTCCACCACCTCGCCCTTTTCATCAAGTATGGGATAGGAGCTGAGCTCAGCATAATTGGCACCCTTTGACTGGGTTATCATATTGATATCACCAGTCTCAAAGGTGAGCTTCGCTACACAGTGAGGGCATATTCCACTTTCCCGTCCATGAAATACACTCACCGCGTTCATCCCTATTATCTCCTCAGCCTTGAGATCAAGAAAGTCCTCCACATACCGGTTGGCTGAGATGATCCTGTATTCTCTGTCAAGGTTCACGATCCCGCTCTGGACGCTCTCAAAGAGGATATCAAGTCTCTTTTTCGCCTCCAGCGCCTCCTGCTCCTTCCTGACCTGAAGCTCGAACATCTCCGCCTTCTCAAGCGCAAGGGAGACAATATAACCGAACCCCTCGGTGGTCTTCAGGTCGTCATAATTGAACGAGATCACCCCGCCATGAGGCCCCACCTTGTCATAGAGCCCTATGGTCCCTACAAGCTCGCCCCTGATCTTTATTGGGACACAGACAACAGTTCGTACATCCAGTAGGGGCACCCTCGTATCTTCGGGCATCTCCTGTACATCCTCAACAAGGAGGGGTCTGCCGCTTTCAGCCACCTTTCCGGCTATACCTTCGCCTATCTTCAACTCCATCCCCTCGATGATCTCATGCGGGATCCCATAATGGGCCTTGATCCTGAGCAGATCCCCCTCCTTCATCCTGATAATGCATCCCCTGGCGGAAAGAAGCCTACTGACCTCAATGGCTACCTTGTTCAAAAGCTCATCTATATCAAAAACAGTAGTAAGAGCATTGGAGAGCTCATAAAGGAGTGTTACCTTTCCAAGCTGGTTAACGGCTGAATCATAGAGTTCCGCGTTCCTGATGATCGTCGAGAGCGAGTTGGCAAGAACCCTTATTACATCCACTTCCCCCTCGGTAAACTCCCTGTTCTCATCGAGTACTACGGCTATCCCGCCATGGCATCTCCCCTCCTTCATGACAGGAATGACATAGAGGGAGCCTGCAGGCTCCCTCAGAAAAGGAACATCTTCCTGAGAAGGTGAAAGCAAGCCTGTTCCTTCCGGATCATTCAGAATGGAATTACAGATACCACTCTGCTCCAGAGAAAAGCCCTTCTTGAACACCCCGTCCCTGGATGCCTTGAGGTAGAATCTCTCCGAGGCCGGATCATAGAGGTATATCGCCAGGTGATCAAAACCCATCCGATCTGATACCTCCTCCACAATCATCTGGAATGAATCACCCAGCCGGAGGGTAGAACTTGCAATCCTGGTCACCTCCAAGAACAGCTCTGTATCTGAAAGCCTCTTCTTTAGTCTCCTTTCCGAGTCCTTCAACCGGTCCACCATATCCCGGAACCTTCCGGCTATCATTCCGAACTCACCTCCGGCTATCTCCGGCAGGACATCATCTCCTTCACCGCTTCTGAGGCTGTCTATGTATTGCAGCAGTCTGTTGAAGGGTCTGCCTATGGAGCGTGTGATCAGCAATATAAGAAATACAAAGGAGACGAGGGTAAAGAATACAAGGATAGCAGCAAATCCAGATAGCCTCTCCTTTATATCCCTTGACTGATCAATCACCCTTCTTATTTTGCTGACCGTCTCAGTTTCGAGCTCTTCAATGGAAGTAATTATCCCGAGTTCCCGCCGGTCGAGTTCGCTAACGAGATACATGACATCTACATCACCAACCGGCTTTCTGTTGCTGAAAATCTCCTCAGCGATCCTCCTGAGTTCATCAAACCGTCTCCCGATCTCCTGAAGTTTCTTCTCTTTTCTGGGACCAACGGAGACATCCCCGAAACTCTTGATCACCGTATCCCTGAGGTCATCATACCGCTCACGGTATTCCTGCTTGCCGGTAAAGGCCCATCCCTTTACATTCGAGGCATAGTTTGCAATGGCAAGTTTGAGGTTCTCATAAAGATCATGCTCCCTCACGACCTGATCCATCAGTCCCAGGTTTGTTGTCAGGTTTCTGAACATAACGGTACTTCCGATCCCGAACAGAACCGTTATGAGAAGAAAGGCCAGAAGAAAGAGCAGGAGTTTCAGCCTTATCGTCACCGCCGCACCTCTTCAACAACTCTTTGATAAAGCTCCCTGTATCTTGCCACCGAGCTCTTCCATGAGTAGTCTTTTTCCATCCCTCTCCGCATCATCGCATACCATCTCTTCCTCATGGGAAAGGCGCTCAATGCCCTTTTCAGTGCCTCCATGAAACATGAAGGGTTGTATTCATCAAAGAGAAACCCTGTCCCGCTGTCCTCATAGACATTATAATCATCTATCGTATCGGCAAGACCGCCGGTATTTCTTGCGACAGGGACGCAGCCGTACCGCAGGGCGATCAACTGGACGAGACCGCATGGTTCATACCTTGAAGGAAGAAGTATCATGTCAGACCCGGCATATACCATATGGGCAAACTTCTCGTCAAATCCCGGATAGACAAAGAGATGCTCGTCATGCTCGGCAGAGAGGCTGAGCAACTCCCGCTCTATCTCCCTGTCTCCCATACCCAGCACGACCATCGGAAACCCCTGTTGCATCAGCCATGGTATTACTTTTATTATCAACTCAAGCCCTTTCTGGGATGCAAACCGGCCAACATAGGAGATCATGGGATAGCCGCTTTTGGGGAAGAGGCCGCTACTCTTCATCAGCCAGTAACGGCATAGCGCCCTCCCCCTGAGATCCCGCGCTGAATATCTCCTGTACAGATAGGAGTCGGTTTCAGGAGACCAGAGATCGTAATCTATCCCGTTGAGGATTCCCACAAGCCGATCCTTCCTCATCTTCAAAACCCCCTCGAGGCCGAAACCGTAACCGGGAGTGGTTATCTCTTCAGCATATCTTCCGCTTACCGTGTTGATAAAGTCTGAAAATATGATACCAGCCTTCAGAAGGTTCAGGTTACCATAGAACTCCAGACCGTCTATGGTGAAGAGGGATCTGTCAACCCCTATGGTCGCAAGGGAAGAGGGAGGGAAGATCCCCTGATAGCCGATATTATGGATGGTCAGGAGGGTGCCTATACCGCTGTAAAACTCATCCTTTTTCTGTAATTCTTTCAGATATAGTGGAACAAGTGCTGTCTGCCAGTCATTGAGGTGTATAATATCCGGCCTGAAATCCGTTGACTTTATAAAATGCAGAACCACCCTTGAAAAGACGGAGAACCGGAGATCGTTGTCAGGATAGTCGGCACCCGACTCGCCATACAGGCCCTTTCGGTCAAAGAGTCCCGGGATCGAGACAAGACAGGTGTTTTCGTGTCTGAAGAGCCCTGCCTCATACCGCCGCCCCCTGACCGTCAGGGTAAACCGCTTGCCTGTGTCTTCTATCCCGAAGGAAGGAACCATCGCACTGTAATAGGGAATAAATAGGCGGACATCTTCACCAGCAGATAAAAGTTCCCTCACAAGGGTACCCACCACATCGGCAAGTCCCCCTGTCTTGCAGTAGGGAATCGCCTCACTCGAGATTAAGAGTATTTTCATTCTTTAAAAATAATGCAGAATCAGTGGTGTCTAAAACAATTCTGAGTATCATGGACAGATGTGATGCAGAATAAAACTGCAGGCCCACCTGTCCATGAAAGGCAAACTATTTCAGACATAATAATTTGGGCTAAATCTCTGCATTCCTCATGTATTCAGCGGCAATCTCAGGCGGAGTGGGGTTTATGTAAAATCCTGACCCCCATTCAAAACCGGCGATCTTTGTAAGTTTGGGCATCACCTCGATATGCCAGTGGTAATACTCGTTCTCGCTCTCGGTAAAAGGCGATGTATGAATCATGAAATTGTAAGGAGGCACGTCAAGCAGGCTGTCAAGCTGCCTGAGAACCCTCTGAAGCACCTCGGCAAGCCCGCTGAAACCATCACCGGACTGATAGGAGGACTCGTGCTTCTTCGGGAGTATCCAGGTCTCAAAGGGGGCACGGGGGGCATAGGGGGCTATGGCCAGATAGCCGTCGTTTTCATAAACAACCCTTCTTCCGTCTTCGAGTTCCTGTGTGATTATATCACAGAATATACACCTCTCCTTCATATCATAGTACTGCCTTGAAGCTATCAGTTCCTCTTTCACGATCTTCGGGACAATTGGAAGGGCGATCAACTGGCTGTGGGTATGTTCAAGGGAAGCCCCGGCAGCCTCACCCTCGTTCTTGAAAACAAGAACATATCTTATTCTCCCGTCCTGTCTGAGGGCGTTGATCCTCTCATGGTATGTCCTGAGCACATCTTCCGCCCTCTCAGGAGGCATGGTGGCCAGGGAGGATACATGCTCAGGCGTCTCGATGATTACCTCATGAGCTCCCACACCGTTCATCCGGTCGTATATCCCCTCACCTGTCTTCTCGAGTTCACCATCAGACCTGAGGGCCGGGAACTTGTTCGGCACTACCCTCAGTGTCCAGCCCGGTCCGTTGGGGTCAGAACCATCCGGACGTATTGCCGTTATCTCCTCCGGGGTAGTATATTCATTCCCTTCACAGAAAGGGCAGAACCCGGAAACCCTCCTCTTATGGGATGGGGATGCAAAGTCCGAGGGCCTCTTCCCTCTCTCCACTGAGATAATGACCCATCGTCCTATTACGGGGTCCTTTCTGAGTTCAGGCATCTTACCTCCATTTTTTGTTTTTATTCTGATATTTTAGCAGATCTATTGGTAATTTTTGGAAAAAGGCCACTCTTGACAGTCGACTTTCTGGTCAGTCCAGAGTATTTGTAGCATCACCTTCTAATACACTCCTTAAGTCGTTTCAGTCTCGTTCCGGCATTGTTTTACTGAAAACACCCGGCCTGTGGTAAAACCTTCAGGTATTGAGTTAAAATATACTGATGACTACAGGATTTACCAATAAGCCTCCCGAAAAAGTATCCACGGACATCCTGGTGATTCCTGTATTTGAAGACATACCTCCTGAGAGCCTGAAAAAAAAGGTTCCTCTCTCCGATGAGATCGGAAGGCTCATTGAAAGGGAAGACTTCAAGGGAAGGCCATTAGAAACACTCCTTTTCCCTACCCTCGGAAAGATAAGGGCGGCAAACATCTGTCTTTGCGGTCTTGGAAAGCGCAAGGAACTGAATGAAGAACGTATAAGAAAAACGGGGGGGAAGGTTTCTTCAGTTATCCGGGAAAGAAAAATCAGAAAAGTTGCTTTCATGACCGATCCCTTCTCCGGATTCCCTGGTGCACCCGGTCTGATCACAGAGGGCTTCATCCTCGGGAAGTATAATTACACTGCCTTCAGGA
>WFTX01000341.1 GCA_015485235.1 Nitrospirota bacterium
GGTCTTAAGGTACAGGGATCTGAAAATTTACATAGAGGCACTTCCTCACTACCTGGTAGGAGGTGACACTCAATGGACAGTATTAAAAACACTTTCTTATACTGCTGGACAGCAGAGTAATAACGGAATAACCCATACCGGAACAGTTACCTTCCATTTCGATACTTTCTATGGATCAGGGGGATATGCTGGCGGGGGAGGCTCAGATGTAGGTATTATCATTGCTGCAGCAAGGACTGCCGTAAGGGGAGTAACGCTCAGAGCAAGAATAGCGCTTCCTGAAATATTTGACGATGCCAATACTGCTAACAATGAGCACGAAGAGCAGTTCCTCTGGGAACAGCCAAAAGTTCTGAAACTCAGCCATGAACTTACTACCTGTGTGGTGAAGGACGACTGGAACTTCAGGGTGGAGTTGAGCGGGCACTGGTGGATAGTAAAGAGTTATCTTGAGGTGCCTTATTTCGGGGAAAACCTCAGCCCCCTTTCTCCAAGACATATCAGATGGACAACTGTTCATAACGAACATGCAGAGTTCGACACCAATGGTGTGCTACCCCTTGGCAGTTATGGCTACAGGTGGATAAAACATCCGACTACAGATGACCCCACTGGTACAGTTCATGCCTGGTGCGAAGGCACTGAACACCACCCCTATAAGGTCGTGATAGAATATTTCGAAATAATAAAGCCTGGTGGTTATATTCATTGAGTATCTCAATTCCTGCCGGGAAAGGGGATGTCATAAGATAACGTCCTCTTCCCCGGAAGCATTTATTGTGATAAGGAGGATGGAAAAATGCCATTGATTGCCAGACTTATCAGTAACTGGAAATGTATTTTTACCACTATATTTATAGCCTTAATGTTTTTTACTGTAAATGGTCTTGCTGATAACACCTCTGGTTATGATGATGTTCTCTATCTACAGTCTCCCAGCACTGGAGATACATGCTATAAGGGTAGATACTGTCTGATTACATGGTATCCGGACGATCTACAACCAGATCAACCACTGATAATAATAGCCAGAAAGGGTGGCAAAAGATACAGGAGGATTGCTACCGTGACATTGGGAGATAGAAGTTACCTCTGGACAGTACCAGCAGAACCGGAGTCTTATCCTCCAGGAGATGACTACCAGATAGTTATAAAACTTGCAAGAAACCGTGACATAAAGTCAGCAGGTGGACGGTTTTCCATAAAACCGGTTACGGAGACGCCTTTAGTCTTACGGGACTTCAAAATCAACAACGGTGCAATGACTACGACCAATCCACTCGTTACACTAAATCACACATTGCAGGGTTTCGCCACTCATTATCGAGCCTGTGAAAACAGTAACTTCCAGGGCAGTAACTGTGGATGGAGGGCATACAGGCCCGCCCCGACCTTCCAGTTGAGTTCAGGCTTTGGCACCAGGACAGTATATTTCCAGGTCAAAAACAATGCTGGTTCGTCACGCGCACTTTCTGACTCCATTGAACTTATAAATCCAGACTACAACTTCAGAAAGTGGGACCCTGGCATAAAAAGCGTTACCATTACAAATACTGAACCTCCTAATTACTTGAAAAAACCAAAAAAACATCTCTATGTCCCGAAAAAGCAAATAAAATATAGACTTGTGCTCTTTCGCTACCGTTTTACCAGTGCAACCAGAACATCTCCGCTCTCGCCTTACGACAACATACGCGTCCTTATAGAGTACATAAGCCAGAGGGGAACACAACGAACCACACTGAAAACTCTGTCTTATGGTGAGGGAAGAGAGTCAACAGGAGGTATAATCCATACCGGGGTTATATCTTTGAATTCTCTCATTCCTCGCCCGGGTGACAAAATACGAATTAGTATTGTTTTGCCTCAGGGGTTTAATGATATTAACAACAATAATAATGTCCGGGAAATACGAATACCATTATAATTCTCTGTTACGAGGACCCTAATGTTTGAAAATTTTTTGCAACCATTTACAGGCAAATGAGTTTAAGGGGGTGTAATATGAAAAAGGCGATTTTCATAGGTTTAATGGCATTGGTGCTGGTGTTTCTATGGAACATGAACGGTTACGCTGGTTGTTTGATGGTAATAGCGCCTAATGGTGGTGAGACTCTTCGGCAAAACAGCAGATACACCATAAGATGGGTCAATAACTGCGATAAGCCCGTTAAACTGGTTCTAAAACAGATCAGACAGAATGAAAGATGGTTCAAATTAATAAAAAGTGGCATCCCTTCCAGTCAGACGAGTTATGACTGGCAGGTCGGCAGTTACGACGGTGGCACAGCAGCACCTGGTGGTGGCTACAAGATAGTTGTCAAGACTATGGACAGAACTTCCAGAGATGCCAGTGATGGGCCTTTTACTATCGTGGCATCTTCACCTCCTCCACAGCAGCCTCCTCGTCTGACTTCTTTCAAAATCAACAACGGTGCAGAGTCAACATCGAGCAGGACGGTAACCCTGAACCATACATTAACCGGTCAGGCAACCCACTACCGTGCCTGTGAAAACAGTAACTTCCAGGGCAGTAACTGTAACTGGAAAACTTATACACCTGCCCCTCAGTTTCAGTTGAGTTCGGACTTTGGGACCAAGACTGTGTACTTTCAGGTGAAAAACTCCGCAGGACGGTCAGAGGTGCTGTCTGATACGATCTCATTATTAATGCAGAGTGTTGTGGTCAGTCGCTCTCCATTTCCAGCATTGGACCCGGCGATTAAAGCGGCTGACTTCAGAGTGACACGTACATATGGCAACTACTCGGCAGATTTCTACTTTAGCATCAACGTTTCTTCCTATCTTTTCGGTAAACTCCCGAAGTCACCCTATCGAAACCTGAAAATATACATTGAAGCAACTCCTTACATGCTCGACACAGCCCTTTACACAAAAGTATTGAAGATAATACCTTATGAAGCAGGGGAGCACACCCAGAACGGCATTATTCACATAGGAAGTGTAACTTATCAATTCGATAACATAGATAGCATAGAGTATCTAACGAAGGTTACTCTGAGAGCTAAAATTGTCCTGCCCGACCTGTTTGAGGATTCAAATACTAACAACAATGTCCTGGAAGAGGAGTTTAGACTTAGTGGTATAAAAGTCTTGAAACTTGAACATGAACTGACCACATGCATAGTAAAGGATGACTGGCATTTTAGAGTTGATCTCAGCGGATATTGGTGGATCATCAAGAGCTATCTTATGGTTCCTTATTTTGGATCAAGCGAAAACATTCATGCGCAAGTTCTTTCAAGGTGGACAACCGTCGAGGGAGAGCACGCAGAGTTTGATACAAATGGAGCACTGCTTTTTGGAAGTTATGGTTACAGATGGATAAAACATCCTACTACAGAAGATCCCACCGGGACAGTTCATGCGTGGTGTGAAGACGGCCAACACTGGCCATATAAAGTTGTTATATGGTATGTCGAAATATACTAGCTTGTAATTCCAGATAAAATTCCATACATTCCACATTTAAGGAGCAGACCAGATCTGCTCCTTTTTATTTTCCATCCTCAAAGTCTCCTTGTTAGGATTAACATCTCCTCATCCTGTCCATCTGTAACCGTTTTGTAACCTCCGTTATGTTATAGATATTAATTATCCATTAATTCTTCCGGGAGGAAGACCCAGATGAAGGTCCCTGAAGAGGAACGCAAGGTTTATATCCTCAGAATCTTCAGGTGGGGGAAAGGGCCAGATGACACCCTGGTGGGAACGATTGAGGATATAAGGGGTGAGAGAAAGGGGGTGTTCAAGACAGGCAAAGAACTTCTTGACTGGATCTTCAGCCATAAGTACAAGAAAAAAGGAAGGAGGTACTCATGAGAAGGACTGGAATATTAAGAACACTTTGCATTCTGTTTCTATTGCTTAGCATTACAGCATGGGCATGGGCGGCAGATCTCTACGTATCACCTTCTGGTTCAGGAACAGCCTGTACGCAAACGACTCCATGCTCCTTCCAGCAGGCCCTCAATATTGCATCTGCAAATGGAGAGGATGATAACATCCATGTCTCGCCAGATATCTACAATATCAACTCCACGCTCACTTATGTTCCAGCCAATACTGAAAACTTTGCACTCAATATAATAGGCGATGACCCTTCCACATCGATCCTTAACGGCAATACTGTCCAGATAATGAACCTCTCCTCCGGAGGTCTCCCTGATGACTCCAATGTCACCTTTCGTCTTCAAAATCTTTCATTTCAGAACGGATCAAACCCATCTGACGCCGGTGGGGGAGTGTATATATCAACAGGCGATGGGAATATAACGATTGACAACACTAATTTTACAAATAACACCGCCCGTTTTGGAGGTGGTGTATACATTTCTGTGGCATCAACAGGCAGCGTCAGTGTCAGTAACAGTACCTTCATGAGCAATGGCGATGGCACCAATACAGATAATGGAGGCGGATTGTCGATCCATACCTCGATGGGGCCCGTTAGTCTGCTGAACAGCATTTTCATAAATAATCAAATTGGTAACACTGGAACCACCCTAGGAGGGGGAGCCAAAGTTACATCAGATTCTGGAAGTATTGAAGTGGGCAACTGTTCCTTCTCAAATAATTTTGCAGTATGGGGAGGTGGGTTGCTTGTGGATTCCATATTCGGAGAAGTATTAGTGTATAACAATATTTTCTACGAAAATTCTGCCGAGGAGGGGGGTGGGGCATATGCAGCTCATGAAGGTAGAGGCAATGTGAGATTTACAAACAACTCTTTTTACAACAACCAATCATCTGTCACAGGCGGCGGAATAACGGCAAGTTCTCTCGCTGACAACTCTGTCTTTGATTGCTATAACAATATCTTCTGGAAAAACACTTCAAAGTATGGAAGTGATATTTATGTGGAAACAGATATAGATAATAACAATGTGGCAGCAACCGTCAATATTTTCAACAATGATTTTTCAGACATGACTGTAACTGATCCAGCCAATCTTAATCAGGGAAATAACATAGACACAGATCCACTATTTGCAGATGCTGCCAATGGCGATTTCCACCTCACCTCCGCCTCTCCCTGTATTGACAGGGGTGACAACAATGCCCCCGGACGGCCCGGCACCGACTTTGAAGGAGACCCCCGCATAATCAACGGCACGGTTGACATGGGAGCGGATGAGTATGAAGCACAGCAGGCCGGTCCCACAGCTGTTCCTGCCATGAATGAGTGGGGCATGATAATTTTTATCATCCTTACAGGAGTGACCGGTATATCCTACATGCGTAAAAGAAAAGGGATCTGACCGGTCTCACCCCCGGGATGGGAGATTTTCACCTCCCATCCCTGTTGACCCTGTATCGCCGGCATATTAGACCCAAATTGAGCGATACTTTGAGCGACAACACATGGGGAGGCAGAATCGCTCAATTCAAATAAGATTCCTCCCGAAATATTGACAAATCCCGCCTTTCGTCCATATAATTTAAAAAAGGGGAACGGACGGGGCGATATGACCCCCCAAAAAACCTTATAACTCTTTTTCAGCAATGGAAGACCAGCATTCTGAAAGGGGGTCCCCTTTAAGAGAAGACTACCTTTCCCGCCTCCAGAAAGGCGACGTGGAAGGATACGTCCATTCCCTTTCAGAAGAGGGCCTCATCTGGTGGTTCAACATGGACACCCCTGCCATACTGGCCCATCTTGCACCCCTTGAATCATTTTTTGAATCCAGGAGTGATCTTCCTTTGAGGATCAGGTTCTTAAGGGATGCATCCCGCCAGATGATTCCCACTGAAAGGATGGAAGAATATTACAGGGAATTTCTCCAGAGAGGAGACCTCAAGGCTGCTTCGGCAGCCGCAGGTGCCGCTGTTGCATCCATCTGGGACAGTGGAGCTGAATTCCGGAGATACAGTCCCTGGTATGAGCGGATAGCCTCCCTTGTTGATAGGGACATCCCTCCCCTTGCAAAGGCATCCCTGTACGGGTTCAGGTCGATTATAGAGACGACAGGCCGGGGAGACCTCGAAAAGGCTGTTCAAAGTGGCAGGAACCTCCTTTATTGGGCAGAGAAGGCCCGGTCGAACTCATTAAGGACCTTTTTTGCTGCGTCAGTCTGTTACTGCCTCATCTGGCAGGGAAGACTCTCAGAGGCTGAAATCATCCTCTCTGACATGCTCCCCCTCTGTGAACTCCCGGATACAACCCTTATATGCAGTATCTACTTCCGGATCAGCCAGGGATTCTTTTATGCAGTAAAAGGAGACTTCAACAAGGCGCGGGCCATACTTGATGCAATGCGGGAGCTCCCCCTTTTCGACAATCTTCCGCCTCCTGCCTTCTATCTCACTTATGGCCACCTGCTTTATACACTTTCCTGCAGGGGAACTGAGAAAGAGATAGACTGGACAGCCGATAAAATAAAAAAACGCGCTGTCCCGGAACAGAACTACTTCCACCATACATACATCCACTACAGCCTGGGTATTGCATACCTTGGAACAGGAATGACCAGAAAGGCCCTTGTACACTCTGAAGAGGCCCTGAGGAGAGGCATTCTGAGTGAAAGCCCCCTCGCCGAATACCTCCCTGCCCTGCTTTACGGGCAGGTCCTTTCCGAACTTGGAAGGGATGATGAGGCCATGGAGCATCTGAGAAAATGGATTATAACATGGGAGGAGACAGGATTCAGCCTTCTTGCCTCATCAGGAGCCATGGAGGTCTCCCGAATCCTTGTTCAGCGAGGAGATATCAGGAAGGCACGGCAATACTATGAAAGGGCACTCCGGCTCCTGCCAGAGGGTGAGGAGCCCCTGGTACTTAACAGGAACAGGGAATACCTGGAAAGGCTCCGGCATTCTCTCTATCCTCCTGATAAAGAGGTGGAAATCATTTCCGGTTGTGAAGACAAGCCCGTCTTTATCACCACCTTCGGAGATCTCCAGTTGAGGATATCTGATACTGTTATTTATGACCGCAATTGGAGGGGAGAGCGCACCCAGGCACTTCTCAAGGCGCTTATCGTATTTGGAGGCACAAAGGTCTCCTATGATCTTCTTATTGACCTGTTCTGGCCTGACACACCCGGCGATATAGCAGTGAACAACCTCAAGGTGACACTCTCCAGACTGAGAAAAATCGGCTGCCGGCGAGGAGAAAGACCGCTTCAGTGGATACTCGTCAAACAGAAAAAAATCTCCCTCGCACGCCCCCTCTGCAGAGTGGACTCCATACTCTTCAAGGAAGCACTGGAAGAGGCGTTCAGAAAAAGACCCGACCCTCTCCTTCTGATGAGCGCTCTTGACCTCTACAGGGATGACTTCCTGGCAAGAGACTATAGTGAGACGTGGATCATACGGCACCGGGAGATATTGAGAGAAGACTTTATAAAGGCAACCATCCTTCTTGCGGAACTCTGCATGGACAGAGGGGACATCGATTGCTGCATCCCCTACCTCTATCACGCTGTCAAGCGGGATCCGTTGAATGAGGAGATTTACGCCGCGCTAATGAGTGTATACATCAAAGGCGGTTACCCCTCCAGGGCCCTCCAGACATACAGGCAGGCTGAGAGCATACTGAGAGATGAGCTTGATATCTCCCCGGGAGCACGGTTGCAGGACCTTGCCCGAAAGGTGGGGCTGAAGATCTGACAGAGGATCTGTAATCTCAAAACCTCCACTTACTTCCCTATACAGAACCGGCCGAATATATGCTCAAGTATATCCTCTGTGCTCACCTCGCCCACTATCTCGCCAAGGGACTGAAGGGCCTCCCTGAGTTCAATCGAGACTATCTCCAGCGGGGCATTCTCCCTCATGGCCTTAATCCCTCTTTCAAGGCCCTCAATGGCAATGTCCACGGCATTTTTATGCCTCAGGTTCGTAAGCATTACGCCTTCATCAAGGCTCCGGTTGCCGAGCACGAGGGCCTCCATCTCCTCCCTGAGTTCTTCAAGGCCCTCACCGGTCTTTGCCGATATCCTGACCGCCGGCATCCCCTCAGGGAGTTCATCAATTGCAAGCCGGGCAGGAAGGTCACTCTTGTTCAGGACCAGAAGGGCCCTTCCGTCCTGAACCTTCCTCAATACCTCCCGGTCTTCAGGATGAAGAGGCTCCGAAAGGTCAAGAACCGCAAGCACAAGGTCAGCCCCCTCGATCGCCTTCAGGCTCCTTGCCACCCCCTCCCTCTCGGCAAGGTCATGGGTCTCCCTGATCCCGGCAGTATCCATGATCCTCAGCGGTATCCCCTTGAGGCTGAGGGATTCCTCGATCACATCCCTCGTCGTCCCCGGGATCTCCGTAACTATCGCCCTTTCTTCCCTGATGAGGGCATTCAGTAGGGATGACTTGCCCACGTTGGGCCTTCCCACTATCGCCACTCCAAGGCCCTCCCGGAAAAACCTCCCCTCTTCGTAGGTTTCCGAGAGTATTCCCAGTTCCCTGAGCACTTCCTCAATTTTAAGAATAAGGTCCTCCATCAGATCCAGTTCTATCTCCTCTTCAGGAAAGTCTATGTACGCCTCCACTACGGCAACCACCTCTGTAATCTGATCCCTGAAACGGGTGATCCTTTCTGAAAGCCCACCGGAAAGCTGAGTCAGGGCAATCCTCCCGGACCTTTCCGTCTTCGCCCTTATCAGGTCCATGGTCGCCTCTGCCTGGGAGAGGTCGATCCTCCCGTTTATGAAGGCCCTGAAGGTAAACTCCCCCGGACCGGCAAGCCTCGCCCCCTCCCTCAGGGCAAGTTCAAGTACCTTTCTCAAGGGAAGGAGACCGCCGTGGCAGTTTATCTCCACCACATCCTCCCTGGTATATGTCGAGGGCGCCCGCATCACCGAAACCAGGACCTCGTCAACAGGGTTCTCTGTGGCAGGATCAATGATGCTTCCGTGCAGGATTGTATGGCTCCGGACGGTCATGAGATCTTTCCCCTTTGATGAGCGGAAAAGCCGTGAGGCGATCGCTATGGCATCCTCTCCGCTTAAGCGGACTATCCCGATCCCGCCCTCACCGGGCGGTGTTGATATGGCGGCTATCGTATCATCAGTGCTGTACATCAATTTCTATTTTAGCCTAATGCGGTCTGTTTTTCCATTAGAAAGACAAAAGGAGTTTCCACTATTTCTGGTTCCCCACTGCGGGATCTGAAACCCCGCATAAAGTCTTCGTGACCTTCGTGGTCTCCTGAGCCTTTCACAAAAAATTTCCACCACAAAGTGCACGGAGATCACGAAGCTAAAAACATATTCTATCTTTCACTCAAGGGATTACGCCTCTTGAGGTCAAATGCTTAAGGGAGCTCATTGGGGGAAAAACGAAACAGAATCAACACAGAACACTACCGGGATTGCTTCAGAAAAACCTGCAGGACTTTCAGGAAATAACTGTATGTAAGGAAAGATGGGGTGAGTGATGGGACTCGAACCCACAACCCCTGGAGCCACAGTCCAGTGCTCTGACCAGTTGAGCTACACTCACCGTAAC
>WFTX01000342.1 GCA_015485235.1 Nitrospirota bacterium
GATTCAATAGTAAGGAACTGTGACCACAATCTGATGGTAGTGGAAATACCTACAGATAACATATGCTGTGGGTTCATGATCTTTGTCCAGAATGAAGATGGCATCGAAGTCATCTGGACTGGTGACGGCTTCCGGACAGATGGAGGTGGTGAAGGTGGTGCAGGATACAATACTGCGGAGACCATTTTCCATCTCTACCGTATTCGTCCCCTCTTGTGGGAAAAGTGGGAAGGATACGAAAAACTCTATACTGCATCAGAGGAAGTAATCAAGCAGAAACTCTTACAGGTGGCAAATTCAATTCTTCAGACGGTATCTGAAGATGATCTTGTAATACCAATTGAGTCAACGCCACCGTATATCAGGAGGTGAAAGCATGCTGGTGGAAATAGAGAACCTTCAATCCCCTGCAATGATCACCAATCCGGAAGCGGTGGCAGAGATATGCAGGGCGATTTTATCAGTTGAAGAAAAACACGATCAGGAGAAAGAGCACCTCTGGGTGTTTGGACTGACCACTTCAAACAGAATCAAGTACGTCGATCTCGTCACACTTGGCACCCTGACCAATTCTCTTGCACATCCGAGAGAGATATTCAGGATGGCGGTAATGCAAGGAGTGGCAGCCATCATTCTCGCACATAACCATCCGGGAGATAATCCAAAACCATCAAAGGAGGACATCAAACTTACTCAGGCCATACATTCTGCTGGAGAGGTTCTCGGTATCCCCCTCATGGACCACGTAATCGTCACATGGGATGATTACTGGTCAGCAAATTCAGAGGGGTTAGTCACACCAAAAGTGGCATAACAAGACAATATCTTTCATTCCTTAACAATCTCACCAGAGCATAACAGAGCATACCTAAACAATTCAAAGCAAAATATAGCAAAAGGAGGCAAATTATGGCTCGTCTGGAGTCCAAAAAGAAAATGGGGTACTATCCTACCCCGGATGGTACTTTATTGTTTATCAAAAAGTGGCTCAACCTTGACCCACAGGCAACGGTTCTTGACCCTTGCTGTGGTGAAGGGTGGGCAGTTTCGAGTTTCTGCCCTGATGCCTACGGCATTGAACTCGATCCTGACAGGGCAGAAAAGGCAAAAGAAAGACTATATAAGGTCCTCACGGGCAGTATCTACCAGGCCGTGGTCAGGCCACTGGAGGCATTCTCGCTGCTCTATCTGAACCCACCTTACGATTATGAAGACGGACAGAGGGCCGAGATAAGGTTCTTAAAGCACTCTCATAGGTGGCTAATTCCAGGTGGAGTGCTTTCGTTTCTCGCCCCAGAGTTCATCTTTGAAGACAAGAGGTTCAGAAACTGGATATCGAAAAGGTATCGGGATATACGGATCTTCCGGTTTACTCGGGATGATTTTCCGAGGTTCAAACAAGCAGTCATGTTTGCAGTAAAAAAGGACGAGGATGTATCCGAGACAGAATTCCCTGAGGGGCCATATCCTCACATTGAGGATGTTGTCCCTGTGGAATACTGTGTTCCACCTTGCACCGCTCCGGCAGTATTTGAAATGGAGGGTGTAAGTGAGGAAGACATCCTCGAAAACAGTCAAAACGCACTTGAGGCAATCAAAGAGGTGGCTGGCCATCTCAAAAATGATTTAAGTTCAATTCTCTCTCCTGTGTTCCCCCTCAGGAAGGGACACCTTCTTGCACTCCTTTCAAGCGGGGTGCTAAACGGAGTTATCAAGAAGGGCGACGAGGAGATCGTCTTCAAGTCCTTCTGTGAGAGGATCAGGATTCAGAGAACAGAGGAAGACAAGGAGATCACTACTGATACCTATGTGTCGGGTATCAGGGTGATAGAAAAAGGGAGGTGGTATGATGTCAGATAGACTCTATATCGAGTATGAAGACATACAGGCCCCGATTGACTACGGCTTGTTAGAACCGTCACACGCAGATGGTTTTTATGTGGTGTTTCTTAGTTTCTTTGGTAGCCACTCCGTCTGTCAGGCCATTTTTTCGGCGTTGGCTACTTATAGAACGTTGAAACTATCGGACGGGAAGGAGGTCTTCCGTGATGAGTATTTACACGGCAAGACCACAAGGATAGGCTACGGAAAGTACAACTTGATTGCTTATGACGGTAATCTCCAACGGGACTACATCATTCAGTACCCGGGCGAAAGAGAGACTGATGCCTGGGTGCGGTATCTTGAGGGTAGAAAAATTCCCTTCAAGAAGGAGTGGATACCAGCACTGAAAAGAATCCTCCTTGCCGAAGGGGAGCTGATAGAGTGCTTCGGCATAGGGGTAAAGGGCTGGCAGATAACCACTTCTGACGAAAAGGTCTGCGACCTGATCGTTGGGAGTATTTACACAGACACACAAAAAATAAGGCAGGAAATCTCAGTTATTTCTGAAAAGCACGGCCTTCCCATTGATGCCTTGCAGAATTTCGTTGATTGTATCCTGCAACGGATGATATTTGATGCACAGGCGCTGACTGACCTCATGGAAACCCTTGGTCTTGGATGGAAGGCACGAGCAAGGAAGGAACTGGAACTGATGGAGGACCTCACTCCGCTGTTACAGAGGCTTGCACAGGGTAAGGAGATTTCCGGTCTTGAGATGTACAAGGAGGCTGTATGACACTGAAAGAGTTTATTGAGGAATACAATACAGGAATAACAGAAAAGATAAAAGAGTCACTAAGACCCGTGTATGACCCCACGCAGGATGACCCTACTGTGGAGGAATACGAACAGTTGATAAAGAATCTGGTCAGAAAGCCTTTCCCCGTTCAGGCGGAGATCATAAAGGGCATAAGCAAGTCTCTCTACAAGGAGGGCAGAAAGAGGCTCTTTGTATCCGGCGAGATGGGGACGGGGAAGACATTTCTGGGTTTGAGTGTTATACATATGTCTTCCAGAGCATTGAGGGCTCTTGTGGTTGCCCCAGGGCATCTTGTCGAGAAGTGGATTCGTGAGGCAAAGATAACGATCCCTGGGGTTCAGACCGTTGACCTTGCGGTCAGACACCCACTCAGGAAACTCAATGAACTGCGAAATGCGGGCAGACCAAAGAGGCCAGAGATATGGGTCATCTCGAAAGAGAGGCTCAAACTCGGCTCAGGCTGGCGTGCCTGTTACAACGTGAAGCAGAAGAAAGACTACAAAGGAAGTGTAGTCTCCTACATAGTCTGTCCATCCTGTTTCAAGAGACCAGGAATCAAGAAGGACGAAGACTATGAATATCTCACAAAAACAGCCCTGATGAAAAAGCGACACTTCTGTGATCGCTGTGGAAGTGCCCTCTGGGAGATGACACCAAAACCGAGAAGGTATGCACCTGCCGAGTACATAAAGAAGTATCTCAAGGGGAAGTTTGACATGGTGATCCTTGATGAGATACACGATTACAAGGCAGGGAATACCCTTCAGGGGAATGCGATGGGTACTCTTGTGAGTTCGTCAGAGTATTTCCTTGGTCTTACGGGCACGTTGAACGGAGGATATGCTGATAATCTGTTCTATCTGCTATTCCGGCTCGAACCGTATCGGCTCAAATCAGATGGGTTTACTTACCATTCTGCCGGTAGATGGCAAGAACAGTTTGGAGTTATCGAGCATATCACCACCGTAGATGACGATATTGATAACGTCTACGGCAGAAGGCGAAAGAGCAACCGTGCTGTGGTGAAGAAGGCTCCTGGGGTGGCTCCTGAGTGCATCGGGCGGTATCTGCTTGACAAGAGCGTGTTCATTCGCCTTCAGGATGTAATAGACGGACTCCCCCCATACGAGGAGTATGTCCTCTCTGTGGAGATGGCAGAAGGAGAGTATCACACTCAATACATAGCTCTTGAGAACCGGTTAAGGCGAGCAGTAAAAGAGCATGGTTTGAAGGCAGCCGGTTCGATGATCCAGGCATTGCTGTCATATCCAGATTCGTGTATCTGCTATCCAGAGGAGATCGTGATAGCAGACAGGGAGTGGAATCCGGAGACGAGGAAGCGTGAAATAGTGAGAATAAAGGACACCATCACGGCGCCGCTTCTTGACGGGAGAAAGATACTTCCTAAGGAGAAGGAACTCCTCCGAATCTGTGAAGAGGAGCGGAAGGAAGGTCGTAAGGTGCTCCTTTATCTCACATTCACCGGAAAGAGAGACATAAGACCCAGGCTTATAAAAGTCCTTGAATCCAAAAACTTCCGGGTTAAGGTGCTGCCTGAAACGGTAGAACCAAAACGACGGGAGAGGTGGATAGAGGAACACGGCCATGAGGCCGATGTCCTCATAACGAATCCCGAACTGGTAAAGGTGGGACTGGATCTGATTCAGTTTCCCACAATCGTATTCTATCAGACGGGATACAACATATTCACTCTCCGTCAGGCAGCGAGAAGGTCCTGGAGGATAGGACAGCCCCGGCCTGTCAAGGTCTATTATCTCTGCTACCAGAGAACGATGCAGGAGGCCGCACTCCATCTCATAGCAAGCAAATTGGAGGAGGCCCTTCTTGTGGAAGGCGACCTGCCCGAAGGTCTTGCACGCCTCAATCTTGGAGGTGGCTCGATGCTTGAAGAGATGGTCAAGGCTCTTGTCTCTGAGCAGAGATACTCCGGGGCAGAGACGGCCTGGGCAAATCTGAGAAAGAAAGAGATAGAGGTTGATCTCGGACTTACCTCAAATACCACTATCTTCAAAGAGAGGTCTTTGGAAAGAGTAGATAAAGGGCAGTCAGAGAAGGCTTCTATCATTGATAACACACTTATCAAGGTCACCATCAGGGAAGGTAAGAGAAAGAAGACCTCAAGGATGGAAGTCCGATACGGTGATCTTGAGAGCATTGCAAAGGACAAGATAGTCCAGTTTGCACTGTTTTAACACCTGAAAGACCCTGTCTATCTGAAGGCGGGGTCTTTTCCTGAAGGAGAAAAACGATGAGAGGGTATATATTTCTCAAATACCTGTCAAGGAGGATACTGATATGGCGAGGATATTTAATCTGAACGATGGTACGGTCATAGAGACTCCGAAGACCGTGGTCATGAGGCCACGGCTTCTGAGCGAGGATGAACAGAAAAGGCTACAGAGTCAATACCATCTGGGCTCGAGCATGAATCAGCTCGTCCAGGTAAAGTTGTTTCATCCGCTTTCGGGCTGGACATGGTATCTGATGAACCAGGACCCCGAAGACCCGGACTATCTCTGGGCAATCATAAAGGGGTTCGAGGTTGAGATGGGTAGTGTAAGCCTGTCTGAATTGGAAGGAATAGCAGCCCCCTACGGCTGCAAGGTCGAAAAGGATCACTTTTTCAGACCTATACCTGCACGAGAGGTCTGGGAACGCCTCATGAGGGGCGAACACGTATAAAGGAGGTGTAGAAAATGGGTGTGTACGTAGAGGATGGTCTGGCAATGGTAGAGCATATCTGCCTGTCATGCGAGCATCAAAACACCTGCCACCTGTGGGATCAGGTAATGAACATAGATGAGGATTTCGTCAAGAAGTCCTTCACTTATGACCCAGGTGTCAATTCAGTATGC
>WFTX01000343.1 GCA_015485235.1 Nitrospirota bacterium
GAACTACCGTGACTCTGACATAATTGCAAGAATTGGTGGTGACGAGTTCGTGATAATCCCGGTAGGGACTGAGGGTGACAGGATCGAAATGATAAGAGAGAGGTTCTATACACGTCTCAGTGAGTACAATAAGACACGGGAGCACGAATACGAGATATCAATCAGCATCGGTATAGCCTTTTACGACCCACGCAATCCCTCATCCCTCGAAGAACTCATTGAAATGGCCGACCGCGAGATGTACGAAGACAAGCGCCAGAGAAAAGATCTGCCCAGTCAGTCCTGAAGAGAGTACTTTTCTCCATATCCCCTTGGAGTGACAATCATACCATTCCAGACGAATGTCTGGGTATTGCCTACAATAACGGTGCTTTGCATATCCACTTCATCAAAGGGCAACTCTCCCAGGGTTGTAACCACTACCCTCTCACCATTCCTTGTGGCAGACCTCACAATACCAACCGGTGTCTGTAATGATCGGTACTCCAGGATAATCTCAACCGCTCTTTTCAGATGGTCCTTCCTTCCCCTGCTTCTGGGGTTGTATATAACAATTACAAAGTCTCCCTCTCCAGCGGAATGGAGCCTCCTTTCTATAAGGTCCCAGGGGGTGAGCCTGTCTGAAAGACTTATGGAGACAAAGTCATGCATCAACGGGGCACCGAGTCTGGAGGCACAGGCAGAGAGGGCGGGAATACCCGGAATGATTTCAATCTCAAATCCGGGTGACTCTTCCTTACTGCTTACGATCTCCAGCACCAGTCCTGCCATCGCATATATGCCCGGGTCTCCACTGCATACGATACAGACGCGCTGCCCTGCCTCAGCCCTTCTGATCGCCTCGGTACAGCGCTCAACCTCTCCTGTCATGCCTGTAGTCACTACCTCCTGTCCCCTTAGAAGACTCCTGACCAGGTCAACATAAGTACTGTATCCTACCACCACATCCGACGACTGTATCGCCCACAGGGCCTGGGGTGTAATCAAGTCACGACCACCCGGGCCTATGCCGACCACAAAGAGGGCTCCGCCACCTGAAGACACATCTTCCCTGATGGCCTCACTGCAGGATTCTCTGAAGGCATGGCTGAATTCCCGGTCATAGAGCTTCGACCTCTTGCCAAGACGCTCTGACGATGCCCTCAGGGCGTCTCCGACAATTATCAGGGCTGTCTTTACAATGCCTGCCTCTCTCACGGACTGCACGATATCCTTCAGTCTTCCCCGTACAACCCTCTCCTCTGGCCATGACGCCTTCTCCACAACAGCAACAGGGGTATCCTCCGGATATCCGCCTGCAATCAACTCGTCCCTCACCCTGTCTATCATGCTAACACTCAGGAAAATCACCATCGTTGTCCTGTGACGTGCAAGGTCACTCAGTTTCTCGCCTTCCGGTACGGGAGTCCTCCCCTCCATCCGTGTAAAGATAACGGACTGGCTCACTTCAGGGATGGTGAACTCCTGCCCGAGGACCGCCGCTGCCGCCCCTGCCGAGGTTACACCAGGCACTACCTCATATTCAATCCTCTCCGTCCGGAGTTTTTCGATCTGTTCAGATATGGCACTGTAGAAGGCTGTATCACCGGTATGGAGCCTGACAACCTTTCTCTCTTCCTTCGCAGCCCTTACCATCATGGAAACAATCTCCTCAAGAGTCATGCCTGCAGAGTCGTGAACCTCGGCTCTCAGCCCTCTCAGGAGCGCAGGGTTCACCAGACTGCCAGCATATATCACAAGGTCCGCTTCATCCAGAAGGCGCCTTCCCTTGATGGTAATCAGTTCCGGATCTCCCGGCCCCGCACCTACAAAGTAAACTTTAGACATCTGACCTCCCTGTTATGATAATCAACCAGATTCCCTCATTTTTTGCCCCTTCGACCTTCTCCCGGAACCCACCTTCCCGACCTGACTGCTTTGTAACAATACAGTCAATTCCATACTCCCTTATAATCGTCCTGTTAAGTTCTGCAGAAAATGGCCCCTGCATGGCAATTATATTCGGCCTTTTGACACCTGCATCATGACATCTCTTTATCGACGCTTCATAAGGAAGCACCCTGATAAAAATCTCTATCCCTTTCAGGAGGGGAACAAAACTCAGGTCCTTACTGCCGGTTGTAAACAGCGGCCTTTTAATACCATGCTTCAAGATAAAATCTGCTGCAGCGCCGAAGTTTTCAAGGATAACCGCCTTCTCATAATCCAATTCTGAACACTTCTCCACCTCCCTTATTGCTGACCGGTAGTTGATGGCAAGGGCAGTGGTCACATCTTTTGCTATCCTTGTAATCTCCTCAGCATAGGGATGTGTGCAATCTACAACCTCTGAAACACCTCTTTCAGCGATGAAATCCTTGAGGCTTTCAGGTGTGAATATGATATTAAGCACGCGATGGCCAAAACGCTCCCTGAAGCTCTCCAGGCCATACTGGGTGGCAGTGCTGAGGACAAACTCCTTTCCCTGTCTGAGAAGTTCCTCAGCCACCCTGAACGCCTCCGTTGTTCCACCAAGAATAAGAATCACCCAAACCTCCCGCAAATTATAAATCTCAAATCTGAAATCTTAAATCCCCAACCTTTCCCTTGCCAGTGCCACCTTTACTCCATTGTATTTTCTACAAAGCAGGAGTTCTGTGTTTCTCCCTGAAAGCATTGCCGAAGGTTCGGCCACTCCGTAAACACCTATCTTTTCATAAACAAACTCAGAACGCGGCAGATGGGGATGGTTTTCATAATATAAATCTATAAGCCATTTCGGAATGTACCTCCTGTAAAGACCCAGCTGTTCTCCTGCATATCTTATTGCCCCTTCGTATTGTTTTATCCATGCCGAGGCAAGGCATCTGAGATCGTCTGTACTGATATCAGCCTCGGCACAGGCACTCCTTATTGCTGAAAGCAGACGCTCTCCCTTTTCACCTCTTTTACACCCTACACCGCAAACATAGACTCTGTTCGCCTCTGAGGCAGTGGTTACAACCGGTTCAGCACCGGTAATGGAACTTACAAGATAGGCAAGTTCATTTGCCCCGCCTTCGTGGCCTGAGAGGGTGCTTATTGCAAACCGGCCCGCCTCGTCAACTGTTACCACTGCAGGATCAGTGTATTTGCTCTTTATCAATGGAGCAATCACCCTGACAACAATCCCCAGAGACATCACAAAGACAAGACCTCTATAGCGTGAAAAGATGTTCACCACATGCTCCCTGAGGGAGATAAATGATTCACGGGCACTCAAATCCGCCCGGGAAGTTGCCATACCTTCATGGAGATGGAGATCTCCCCCCACTGAGAGGGCAACAGCCCTTCCGAGTTTCAGTCCCTCCTCTGTAATCACAAGTACGGCTATTGAGCTGTTCATCCTTATGCCTTATCAGAACCTTTCATGTTCTCTACAAACATCCCGCTCAGTATATCGTTAGCACAGAACTTTCCACACATTGTGCAGGTATGTTCATTACCGTTACCCCTTTTCATCTTTATCTCCCTGGCCCTTTCAGGATCAATGGCAAGGTCGAACTGTCTTGACCAGTTCATGTCCCTCCGGGCCTTGGACATCTCCCTGTCCCTTTCCATACTTCCGTGCTTGATCATATCTCCTATGTGTGCCGCTATCCTTGCAGCCATCACGCCTTCACGTACATCCCCTGGATAGGGCAGCCCGAGATGCTCGGAAGGTGTAACATAGCAGATAAAGTCAGCACCATAGGCCGATGAAAGGGCAGCCCCTATGGCAGCAGTGATATGGTCATAACCGGGTGCAACATCGGTCGTAATCGGGCCAAGCATGTAAAAGGGTGATTCCCCTGACATCCTCTTCTCCATTATGATGTTGGCCTCTATTTCATTAATCGGGATATGCCCTGGTCCTTCCACCATGGTCTGGCAGCCCATCTCCCTTCCCGTCTCGGCAAGTTCGCAATTTATAAGAAGTTCCTGAATCTGCACCCTGTCAGTTGAGTCGTGGATTGCACCTGCCCTGAAGCCATTCCCGAGACTCAGAACGACATCATGTTTCTTGAGTATCTCTACCACACGGTCAAAGTGCTCATAGAGAGGGTTTTCCCTGTTGTTATGTTCCATCCATGCGACCATGTATGAGCCCCCCTTTGATACGAGGCCTCCGTAACGGTAATGCTGACGGCGGAGCATCTCAACTGTCCGCCTGTTAATCCCACAATGGATAGCCATGAAGCCAACCCCCTCTTCGCACTGTTTCTCTGTAACCTCCCAGAGCAGTTCCTCGGGCATGTCAACAGCGCTTCCATACCTTTCAATGGAGAGTGCAAAGGCCTCGTAAAGGGGCACTGTGCCGATCGGCAGATTGATTGCATCCATAACAGCCCTCCGAATTGATGCAATATCGCCCCCAACGCTCAGGTCCATCAGCGTATCTGCGCCGGAACGCTCTGCAACCCTTGCCTTTTCCACCTCCATGTCAGGATCCACAATATCAGTTGATGTCCCTATTGAGGCGTTCACTTTGGTTCTCAACCCCTTACCGATTCCTGTGACCATGCTTTCACGGTTGGGGTTTGCAGGTATCACAATCTGTCCTTCTGCCACGCGATCACGAACAACCACTGCATCCAGCCCTTCGTCCTCAGCTACCTTTCTGATTTCCTCGGTTACCTCACCTCTTGCTGCCCTTTCAATCTGCGTCATACTGACCTCCTTTTATATGATTTTTTTAAACCACAGAGAACACAGAGTTCACTGAGAAACCTTTTATTCCCAGATTGAGCAATTCAGCTATAGAGGCATGGGCCTGAACAGTTTTGATCATCAAGAAATCCTCACCTGGATGTCGATACGACTCTCCACGAGTCGTGAGACTCGTTTCGAGGTGAGGTTTGATGATCACCTCGGAGACGGGCAGGGATGCCCGTCGAGAATGATGTGAAGTCCCATGCCTCTATAGCTCTTCTGCAATCATAAACTCAAAATCACCACTATCTCTTTGCCATTCACCTCAATCTTCGCTACATCCTCTGGTGAACCTATCCTAATCACCCTTTCCTCAGGCAGAGTTAATTCCTGACAGACATATATTTCTCTCGATCCATCGAACAATCCGTAATCCATTAATTTCCCAAGTATCACCTTTGAATTATGTTCTCTGTCGCATAGAATTGCCACCCTTTCATGCTCGAGTATTTCCTCGAAACCCTCAAGGGCCCTGCCATGAAATGAGAAGACCCTTACATTAAGCCAGGACTCCTTAATCCGGGCAAAGGCAACCTGTATGCTTGAAATTCCTGGTATTACCTCAATGATCGAATCCTTTCCAAAGCGATCAATAATCTTCTGTGCAAGACTGTAAATGCCGGCATCGCCTGTAACCATGATGCCCGTCTTTTCGCCTCTGTGTTTTTCAAGGAGATCGAGGATGCTCTCTATCCCTGACTCTTCATGAACATGTTTTGTATCATGAGTTTCAATAGTGTTCAACTGATCTTTATTACCGATGAGCACGTCACATTCGGATGCCTTTCTCCTTGCTGATTCTGTTATGTAGTCTGCCCCCCCTGGCCCACCGCTTATCACCACTATCCATCCCATCTGCCTTCTCCTATCAGTCCTTTTTTCATATCAAAAAGATATATCTCCACATGGCTGAAACCAAAATCTCCTGAAATCCTTTCTGCTATACTCTTTGCAAGTCCTGAAAAGTCCTTGTTGTCCCCCCTTGAGCCTTGTGATTTCATGAAATTTACTATTTCTTCAACAGTATTGAACTCACCTTTAATGCCCAGGTAATCTGCTACAAAGTCTGTTGCCTGAGGAGAGTTTCTCGAATGAGTGTCGTAGAATCCCATGAGTATCTTTGCAAGCTTGCCGGGATGTCCACCATAGACAATCTTTCTAATACCTCTTTCTCTGGCATACTGAAGGGCAAAGCCCACAAAATTACTTGTCTGTACCACCCTGATATTTCCAAAAACTTGCTTTAAAGACTCCTCACCAATCTTCCCGGGAGAAAAAAACAGTTTTGAGTTTTGAGTGTTGAGTGTTGAGTTGGATTTTAGTTCTTCCACTGCAACATCAATCTCACACTTTACTGTTGCCTTCAATGCATCAAGACTCATGGGCTCAACCACACCTGTGGTTCCTATAATTGATATACCGCCTACAATTCCAAGCCGAGGGTTAAAGGTTTTTTTTGCGAGTCTTTCACCGTCCGGGACCTCGATGGTTACCTCAACTGGCATATCACCAAGCACCTCTTTTACTGCCTCCCTGATCATCCTCCTTGGCACCGGATTTATGGCATGCTCACCAACGGGTATCTGAAGCCCTGGTTTTGTAGCAACACCCACACCCCTTCCGCCCTTTATAATCACCTGTTCTTCATCACAACTTCCGACTTCCGACCTTAATGTCACCCTTGCCACAATTTCGGCACCATCCGTAACGTCGGGGTCATCTCCTGCATCCTTGATGACTGAGGCGACAGAATAATCCTTTCCTGCCTCCCTTACCAAGGCATCTATCAATACTCTTTCTCCTTCCGGGAGATCAACCTTAACCACCACTATGTTCCTCTCTTCTTTTCGTGCTCCTGCCTGCTGTCCCATCACTGTTGACTGCAGCACTTTTGCAGCAGCGCCGGCAGCTGCCGCGGCACAGGTTCCAGTCGTATACCCCTGTCTTAACGGCCTCTGTCCGCCTGCCTTTTCCTTCATCACCTCTTCCCTGAATGGGTCCGGATGACTGCTACTGAAAGGTATGCAGCCTCCGGTGGAGGAGCGCCATTAAGCATATTGTATATGCACTCACCATCAAGGCCGAGCCTTCTCGTTAAAAAGGCCTTTTCAGGCTTTACAGTCTCTATCGCCTTTATCAGGACGGGCAACCTCCTGTTTACTTTCATGAAAACGGTCGTAGGATGTCTCCTGATAAGATTGACAGCCTCTTCAGCATCTGGCGGCATCTCATAAACACCGAAATTTTCTCCCTTAACACAAAGGGGGACGGAGACAAGTGTGGCGGCAGCATTGATGGAACTGATACCGGGAAGGTGTTTGACACCCACTCCGAGTTCTCTCAGTTTCTCTGTCAGGTAGTTTGATGTACTGTAGATGGTAGGATCTCCCATTGTGACATAACATACCCGCTTACCCTTCCCGAGGAGGTCCTTTATTTTCAGGGCAAGTTCCCTGTAACGCCTCTGTAACTCCTGCCTGTCGTTGTTCATGGGAAAGTAGTACATCATTATCTTTTCCTCAGACACATACCTGAGAACAATCTCCCTTGCCACACTCCTCCCTGTCTCATCAGACTGGGGGACCACGATGATCTCCGACTCTTCAAGGATACGTCTTGCCTTGACTGTTACGAGTTCCGGGTCTCCCGGTCCAAGACCTATGGAATAGATTGTCATCTCGTTACCTCCTTAAGTATCCTGTGCAATTCCAGAACGGCATCAAAGGCATTCAGCCCCGGCCGTGCAAACTCGTATTCATCCACCCTCACCACCCTGCTTTTGAGTGAATGAAAAAACTCCCTCTTCTTTGGATCTTCTGGATTCTTGTTCATTGGTCCCACCTGGTAAATGTACAGGTCTGGAGCCATTTCAAGGACCTTCTCCGGAGATATGAGGACATGTTTCTTCTCTACCTTCACAGGATTCACACCGCCGGCACGTTCGATTATCGAAGTGATGATACTCCGGTTTCCTGCAACCTTGAGAGGTCTTGCACTGATTTCATACAGAACGGTCGGCCTGTACCTGAGCGGTTCCAGACTGCCGAGTTTCCCCTTCAGGCTGCGCGCAATTCTCTCTGCCTCATCTGATCTGTCAAGGATCTTTCCCAGTTTCCTTATCTTCACCAGTATCTCATCCAGCGTTCTGGGGTCAAAGTAGAAGACATCAATCCCAAGTTCCCGGGAAAAGCTTTCGGGAAAGGCCCTTCTGGAACCAGCCACTATGAGATCCGGCCTGAGTGCCTTCAGAAGCTCGATGTTCGGCCGGAGGTGTGAACCCACGCGGGTGACATCCTGAAAGACCCTGTCCGTCCGGGTAACACCCACCACCCTCTCTCCTGCCCCGAGTTCCTTTATTACAGGACTTGCTGCTGCATAGAGGACCACAATCCTGTCATAGGCATGGGCATTACCAATTACAGCCAACGCAAGCACCATGCATAGCAGGAATACTCTTATGATTCTTCTGTCTCTCTTCCTGGGGACCATACCGTTTTTTGAAATCATTTTCTGCCTCCTTCCGTATAAACAAATACTCCTTTTCCGTGCCTTATGAAGCTTACCTTCACATCAAAGACCCGTGAGAGCCTCTCTTCATCAAGCTGATGCTTTACGAGGTCATGGGCAAGGTCGCCTTGAACAAAAAAAAGAAAGCGGTCAAATTCCCGCACCGCCAGTGATATATCATGGATGACCACAAGGATCACTCTCTCGGTACTCAGGCCCTTCAACAGGTCAAGTGTGTCGTGTTGATGCCGGAGGTCGATCCCGCCCAGAGGCTCATCAAGGAGGATGACAGGAGAGTCCCTGTTTATGACCCTCGCGAGAAGGACCCTCTGTTTTTCACCTCCTGAGAGTTCATTGAACTGACGCTCCCTCAGGTGCCAGACATCAAACTTCCTTAGAACCTCTTCCGTCACCTGGAAATCTCTTTCCCCGTAGCCCCTGCCATCGGTATGGGGATATCTGCCTGTAAGAACAACGTAGTGGACATCAAAGGGCATGTTCAGGCTTGTCTGCTGTGGAAGCAGACTGATTATCCTGTGCCTTCCCATTGGTGGAAGCTCGCTGAACTTACTCCCATCAAGGATGTATTCACCACTGAACTTTTTCAGCCCTGCAACAACGGAGAGAAAGGTGGACTTTCCGCTTCCGTTGTTGCCAAGAACGGCAACAAAATCACCCTTTTTCAGGATAAGCTCCTTTACGGAGAGCCTGAAATCTCCTTGAAGCGCTGTTATGTCCCGGAGTTCAATCAAAGTAATAGAGCTCCTTTTTTCTCTTTATGAGGAGATAGAGAAAGAAAAGACCACCTATTGACGAGGTTATAATCCCTACCGGAAGCTCCTGCCCCTCGGCAAGGATCGTCCTGGCAATAAGATCATTCATGATCATGAAGAAGGCCCCTCCAAGCAGGCTCAGAGGGACCAGCTCAGAGGCCCTTACAAACCTGAGGAGACGGAGGATGTGGGGGATTATCAGTCCCACAAAGCCTATTATGCCTGCATACCCGACACTGAAGGCGGTAAGGAGTGCAGCAACAAAGAATGCCTTTCTCCGGAGTTTCTCAACGGAGACACCGCTTGAAACCGCCGTGGTGTCGTCAAAACAGATTATGTCGAGGCTCAGATAGTCCCTTCTCAGTATAAGGATTGAAAGGAGTATGACAATACCCAAGACAGCATCCTTCCTGATCGAAGCAGACTGGAAGCCGCCCATCAGCCAGAATATTATTGAACTGACGGCGTCATCACTCAGAAACTTCATGAAGCTGATCGTTGCAGAAGAAAATGTGCTTATAACGATACCAGCAAGAAGCATGGTTATGGGCTGTACCCTGCCTCTGACCGAGGCTATCCTGTATACAGCTACCAGACCGGTTATTCCGCCTGCCAGTGCAAACAGTGGGGTCACTACTCCCAGACCAAGCATGATTGCTATAACCGCCCCCATTGCAGAAGATGCGGAAACCCCTGTAGTAAAGGAATCTGCCAGGGGGTTCTTCATGACATACTGAAACAGCACCCCGCTGAAGGCGAGGGCTGATCCGACAAGACCGGCAAGCAGTACCCGGGGAATCCTCACATAAAAAAGGATCTCTCTCTCCACCTCTGACATGGCGAAGAAATTAATCCTGACCGCTCCCTTGAAGACCGCCAGGATTGAGACTGCAGTCAGCAATACAGCAAGTATGACAACCGCTCTCGCTGAACCGTTATCACATGACATAGGAGAGTCAGACCAGCAGTGTCCAGAACAACCTTGCCGCCTTCCCTCATAATTATCTTGTAAAGAGATAAATTCAGACAATGAGTTGATCCTCATGCCTCCACCCTTCTTACCGCAAGATAGGCGGTATAGAAGAATACCGATGCATAGGCAACCATGAGAGCAAGAAAGAAGATGCTCACCTCACCGCCTGTGAGAGAAGCCCTGATGACCTTCGTACTGTATGTGAGTGGCAGTGCATAAACAAGCAATTTGAATACATAGGGCAACCTGTCTACAGGGAAAAAAGTACCGCAGAGGAATATCATGGGCGTTATCACAAAGGTATTCACCGTTGCCTGTGAACCGTGGTCTTTTATAACCATTGCTATGGTGGTGCCCAGGGACGAGAACAAAAAGGTATGTATCAGTATGGACAGAAAGAACAGAGGTGAGATTATCAGATCAACGCTGAAAATCAGCGCATAGATAAAAATCAGGATTGTACTGAGGAGCCCCTTGAACATGCCGTAGAATATCTCACCAAGTACTATCTCCATAGGTCCAACAGGTGCAATGAGATACTCATCGTAAAGATGAAAATAGAATCTCGCAATATTGATCTCCTGGGAAATGCCATAACTCTGGTTCAGGCTGCTCATCGTTATCAGCCCAGGTATGAGGAATGTGATGTAGGGAAGTCCACCGGCAACCACCCTGTCTCCGAAGCCCCACCCGAAGGCGATCAGATACAGAAGCGGTGAGAGGGATGATGCCAGTATAAGCTTCCTGGCCCTCTTCCTGTAGACGTTCAGTTCCCTGTAAAGCACACCCTTTATTCCATTAAACA
This sequence comes from Nitrospirota bacterium, assembly GCA_015485235.1. Taxonomy (GTDB): domain Bacteria; phylum Nitrospirota; class Thermodesulfovibrionia; order Thermodesulfovibrionales; family JdFR-85; genus WFTX01. Next base: position 10,769 of record WFTX01000343.1, read on the forward strand.
TTTATCCTCCTGCCGGTCAGATTCAAAAACACATCCTCAAGCGTTACTTCTCGAATCTTGCAGGTCTCCCTGCAACCCTTCAGGGCCTCCAGTGCCTCTTCCTTTGACTGAAACAGCCTTTCCTCTATCCCGTCTTCATGAAACACTTCAAGCACAAATCTGCCAAGGTCCTTCTTCAATTCCTCAGGCGGTGCATCAGCAATGATTTTGCCTTCGTTGATTATCATTACCCTTTTACAGAGCCTTTCCGCCTCTTCAATGTAGTGGGTTGTAAGGAGTATGGCCATGCTCTTCACCTGGTTAACTTTCACGATAAGATCCCAGAGAGAGCGTCTTATCTGGGGATCAAGGCCTACAGTAGGTTCATCAAGAAACAGGATCCTTGGTTCGTGAAGCAGGGCCCTAACAATAACAAGCCGTCTTTTCATTCCGCCGGAAAAGGTCTTTATCTGATGGTTCCTGTGTTCAGCAAGCCCTGCAAATTCCAGTGCTTCTTCTATCCTCTTCTTTCTCTCAGAACGGGGTATTCCGTGGAGGATACAGTGGAGGTTAAGGTTTTCAAAGGCTGTTAGATCACGGTCGAGGTTGCTGTATTGATGCACCACTCCGATGTTGCCTTTGATCCCTTTCTGGTTACTGAAGAAATCCCTGCCATAGTATCTGACCGAACCGGAAGTTGGTTTATACAGCCCTGTGAGCATGCGTATCGTTGTGGTCTTCCCTGCGCCATTCGGTCCAAGGAGCCCTACAAAGGCCCCTTCCTCCAGGGTAAAGTCAATTCCGGCCACAGCGGTTTTCTTTCCAAACCGTCGTACAAGCCCTCTTACCTCAAGGAGTTCCTTCATCATCCCACCACCGCAAGCAGAACAAGCACCACGATCCCGGTAATAAGCAAAAACACATCCAGCCTTCTGTACCTGAACACCAGCAGACCCGTAATGGTTGAAAGTATCAGCAGCCCTGAGAATACATCACTGAAGGCTACCCAGAGGCTACTTGTCTTTACAGCCTTGTGAAGCATGTTGTTGAGCCTGTTCCATGGCTCTGTAAAGACCTTTTCCGTCCTTACAATCTCCCCCCTGTCCGGCCTGATTACGTAACGAACAAAACCATGGGACCCGTAGAGGAACTCCACGGTATTCGAGCCCTTTATCTTTATCACAGTGGGATCATCCCTTCTCTTGATAAGGCCTTTGTAGTGGTCCACAAACTCCCTTATCCTTGCTGTGTCGGCAGGAGTGATCCTGGCCTTTTCGGTTTTCAGTCTGTAAAAGTAATGGAAGGCCTTCCGGTGGTTAAGCAGAATACCTGTAAGGGCATAGAAGAGAGCAAATGCTGCAACCAGCAGGCCTCCCCACCGGTGCAGATCTCTAAGCAGTCTCTTTGTCTCAGGACTCATTCTTTGTTTTCCTTTTAAATGACAGGAAGGGACAGGCTTTTGTCCCTTCCTGTCAAGAGAATCATCTCTCAAACTTCTTCAGTGTCCTTACAATGCTATTTACGAATATCCTGTCAATCTCAGTATAGAACCCCAGCCCCTTGTAGTAAGCCTTACCCCTGAACTTTACTGAAGGAGCCTCCACTTCAAAACCTTCCTTTTTCATCTCAAGGGCCCATGAGAGCTCACCGTCATCTCCAGGCTCCTGACCCATGATGTCATTCATTATGTGATCGCCTGCCACGAACATGAAGGGCACGAATCTTATCCTCCTGGGGTTGCACAGACGTGCCCTCTTCAACGCCTCTGTACGGCTCTGTATCCCTTCCACCGTCCCTATGAATACATTAGGATAATAGACATTTACAATCCTTTCGAGCCCCAGGTAGGTGATGTTTGCACCGTTCTCACTCTCACCGGTACCATGAGCCACCAGAATGTTACATCCCTCTTCAGGTGCCAGGAGGCTCTCCTTCAGTGACTCAACCGTTGTCTCCATATCCTCCCAGTGTGTCAGAAGGGGCTGGCCTACCTTTATTCTCAGATCAAAATCCTGAAAGGTATCACGAAGCCCTTCAACCATCCTGAGTACACTCTCGTACTCGATCCCGGGAAAGATATGGAGGGGTTGCACAACAATCTTCCTGTAACCTTCATCCTCAAGGTCTGAAACAACCTGTGCAAGGCTCCTGAACCTCTTGTCTATGCCTGCTTTTTTAAACTTCCTGTTTGCCCTTTCCCTCACAATCTCTGAAGTAAAGGCCCATTCTATTCTGTAATTTCTGTACTTCTCAGGAAGATCATTCCTCAGCTGTTCTTCAAAGAAATCGAATGTCACCATCGCCTTTGTTGTCGTACCAAAGGCAGCTATCACAATGGCAGGGTCCTTCTTAAGAGTCATTGTTTTCATCATTGCTGATGCGCCTGTTGATAGAAAAAACATCATCGTAACCACAAGCATGTTGATAAAGAACTTTTTATTCGTAAACATAAAACCTCCTTTTAATTCTGGTTGTATTCTTCATGCTGAGGCTTGCCGCCCCGTTTCAGACTGTCTTTTTCAACTATTACTTCAGAAGTCCACGCCGAGCCTGAGGTAGACCTCATCATTGCTGTCCTTCATGTCTTCATGAATTCTCAGTTCGGTGTGCCTGTACTCGCCTGCTATAAAGGCATTAAAGCCTGTTTCTGTGTCATTAAAGAAACTGTACCTTACACCAGCACTGTAGCGGTTTTTCACTGTCCATATACCAAGGTCATTACTCATACCATCGTCGTCAAAGTACTCGTATCTGAGGGCAAGTTCAAGAGGCTCACTTATGAGGTGTGCCTTACGCGCAGCAAAAAGACCACCACCAATGCTTTTACGTTCCCTTACCACAAACTCATAGGCGAGGGTCGCTGAAAAAACTCCTTCCTTGTATTCCCTGTTAATACCATCGTACTTCTCTCGGTTCAGGGCCTTCATGTACTCTGCATCAAGCCGGAACCCATCCAAGAAGGATGGGACATAACTTACGCCGGCATTCATGCTCTGATTCCTTGTCTCCCTTCCAGGCTCTGAAAGATATGCCCCAAGAACAGTAAGTGAATCAATCGGCTCTACACTGACCGAAACTATGTATGAGCCTGCATAGTCAGAGTCCTCGCCTGCCCTCCTCAGTGTGTCTTCAAAGAGCCCTGACTCAAAAAGATGATCCATCTGCTCCTCTCCCTTGTAAACCGTGAGTGAGAGATCAAGACCCTTCAGTCCTGTGTAACCAGCCGTGATGCCCACCCTCTTGGTTTCATAGGCATCCTGCGTCATGGGATCTGTGATCATATGGTTCTCGAATATCCCGAAAGGCTGGGTCCTCTTACCTATGACAAGATAAACAGGGAAATCCTCATCCTGTAATGTTACCGTTGCCTCATCTACTGTTACCTTTTCATCTCCCTGGCTTACATCATCACCAATCCACTCTGAGTTGAATACCGCTGATGCGGTTATCCAGTCCACAAGTCTGGCCTCAACTCCAAGTTCTATCTTCCTGAGATAAAGGTCAGATGTGGAGCCTGTATCCGGGTCGGTTGTATCCCGGTGGTTCATCCACCGATATTCCCCGTAGATGGAACCGGAGAGATTGACTCTGTCTGCTACGATAGCAGAGGCTCCTTGTGGCTCACCTGCTTCAGGAACTTCGGACTCAGTTACCATACCGGCATCCAGATCAGCCTTCACTTCCTGATACTCCTTCTCGGTTATTATCCCTTTCTTGAGAAGAAGCTTCAGCAGCAGTTCTGTCTCAGAAATACCTGCTTCAGAAGGTACAGCAAACATCAGCATAAAAGACAGAACGATCGAAACAATACAGACTACCCTTAGCACGCTTTCCTCCTTTTTCTGTTTCTTTTCTTGCTTAAACACAGGACTCTTGACAAGAAAGGAAAACGTACTTACAAGGGGATCAGAAGATGGGAACTGCAAGGAATGCAATACATATAGATCACCTCCCTCGAGGTATTCCAGACGGATGGGTCTTCCGGCTCAGGGCAATGCTCAGTGTTGAGTGTTGAGTTATGAATGTTGAGGTATGGTGTTAATTTTTTACTAAACACTCAACACTTGCCACTCAACACTGACTTCCTACTCGCCCGCCTTCCCGGCAACGGCTTGACCCGGTTGCCAGTGGCTTGATGGGCTTTCGTTCCCTTCACGGCTGCGGGGCAGCGGGGGATTCACCCTTGAGGGTTACACCCCTCTTCCACGCATCCGTCTGTGTCAGCAAAGGAGAATCCTTCGGCCTGACGATTTTATTTAAACAGATACTGAATCTCTGTGTCAACTCCGGCCTTCATCAGCAAGTCTCAGCAGTGCATTAACAACTGCAACAGCCACCGGCGTACCACCTTTTCTGGAGAGGTTTGTTATAAACGGGAAGCTCTGTAATGCAAGAATGAGCTTGGATTCAAGGGCCTTTACAAACCCTACCGGAACACCTACAACAAGGGGAGTGGCATCGATGTCATTTCTGTTCAACACCTCTATGGTCTTCAGCAAGGCCGTGGGCGCATTGCCTACAACCACCATCCCTATATCCCTTCTATGTCTGAGCATGAACTCCACGGCTGTCTCTGTTCTGGTCTGTCCGGGCGCCGGTTCCGGTACTTCATGACTGTTCAGCCCACAGAGGATCTTGCATCCGAACCTGCCTGCCAGTTTTCTGCTTATCCCGGCCCTGACCATCTCAATGTCAGTGAGGATGGTCTTCCCTTGAGTAACCATCCTGATGCCGCGGCTTATCGCCTCAGGATGAATAAGTATTTCCTGCACAAAGTCAAAGTCAGCCGTCGAATGGACAACCCTCTTGATGATAGCCTGTTCCTCCCTGCTGAACTTCAGGTTAATCTCGGGGGCCTCTTGAGTGAGCAGGTCAAAACTTCTTGCTTCTATTCCTTCCGGACTCAACACCTCATTTTTCAAGGCATCGATCGCTCTTAATGAATCCCTGGCATCCAGAGTCCTGACCTTTACGGCAGGACACCTTTCCTTCAGCACCCTTGCCAAAGAGACCGGAACATCAGGGGCTGCACCAAGAGACAGAAGGAGAAACTCCCTGACTCCTCTTTCCATCTCGGTCTTAACGATATCTCCGATGTCTGGAACGGCTTCATTCGGTAGCACACGAAGACAGTCAGTGCCGCAACCTGGATGAAGGAGTGCATGAACAGAGGCCAGTACTGTCCTGCAAAGTACAGGATTGTCATGATCTGTTATTACAAGAATTTTTTCCATTCTCATCCTCTCAATCTCAAGTTTTTAAAAAACGATGAGAACCTCTCTCCCATGGAGTCATTGCTGAAAAAGTGGAGATGGATGTAACTCGCAAGGGTATTGAATCTTCTGTATCCTTCAGCCTTCACAGGATTGCGGTTTCTGTCAGAGACGGAGTAAACACAGGTAACGCCTGTCTGTTTCAGGATGGAGCTGTCGACACCCCCCTTTATCTCAGAGTAATGGAACTCATGTCCCCTCAGAACATCACCTGCCTGACAGAAAAGTATATCCTCCTGCACAACCACCTCCCTGTATCCCAGACAGGCCCTTTTCTTTTTCATGACCATCTCAAAGGGGAAGATCCCGACAAGGTCATGATACTTTCCTTCAAGTGTAAGCATTCCCTTGGAAAGATAGATCAGCCCACCGCATTCAGCATACATGGCCCCATTGTGAAAAGACCACTTTCTCAATGACTCAAGCATTGAGACATTTTCTGCAAGTGATTCTGCGTACAGTTCAGGATACCCTCCTCCAAGATACACCATCTCAACGCCTTCGGGAAGCTGTGTGTCACTGAGGGGGCTGAAGGATACAATCTCTGCCCCTGTCTCTCTGATAATGTCCAGGTTGTCTTCATAATAGAATGAAAAGGCCCTGTCATATGCAAGAGCAACCCTCACCCTCTTTCTGCCGGTATTGATATAAAGGGGCTTGCGGACCGGGAGGTCATTATTTTCAGAGACTCTTTTACTGGCTGAATATCTTTCTGCCGAGGCAACAAGCAAATCCACATCTACCGTCTCCAGAAAGAGGTCCGACAGCACACCAAGGGTCTTCTCTGTAATCGGATGCTCCTCTGCGACCATCAGGCCCAGATGACGCTCAGGGATTATGAACTCCTTCCCAGACGGTAAAAAGCCAAGGACCGGAACCTCCTTTACCGATTCCCTGATCCTCTCGTAATGATGCCGTGACCCCACCCTGTTAAACAGAACTCCTATCAATGGGAGCGGATCTGCTCTATCTGTAACGTGCTTCCAGTATTCCCTGAATCCATGGACCACTGCGCCTGCACTTTCGCCCATACCATAGGCATCAACTACAAGTATCAAGGGGAGGGAAAGGGTATCAGCAACCATGGCGGTGTTGTATCTCCCATCATACATCCCCATAACCCCTTCAACCACGGATATATGCACTCCATAAGAATGCTTCCTGAATATCTCCTTTACTTTCTGTTCACCGCACATCCAGAGATCAAGGTTTCTTGAAGGCCTTCCTGTAATGAGCCTGTGAATGCCGGGATCGATAAAGTCCGGCCCGGCCTTGAAAGACTGGACCTGGTAGCCTTTCCTTGCAAGTGCTCCAAGAAGGGCAAGAGTAACCGTTGTCTTGCCGCAACCGCTATGTGTTCCTGCTATTACAATTCCTCTCACAGGCAGCCAGTTCCTTGATAATGATTTCGTTTTCCTTCCTCTTCTTTACTGCAATTCTTATATATGAACCGCCTGAAGGGAAGAAGTTTTCACAGTTTCTTACAAGAATCCCCTTTTCTGCAAGATATCCCATGACTTCTGCTGAAGACCTTACCTTAAGGAGATAGAAGTTTGCATCAGAATCAATATACCTGATTTTTAATTCTCTGAATTTCTGTTCGAGAAAGTTCTTTTCCTCCCTGATCAACTCAAGGGTTATCTTCATGTACTCCTCATCCCTCAGGGCCCTAACCCCTGCCTTCATTGCCAGGGTGTTAACAGTCCAGGGCTCTTTAACCTCTCTGATTGCATGCAGAACCGGATAAGGGAAGGCGCCATAGCCGAGCCTTAACCCCGGGAGGGCATAAAACTTGGTCATGGAACGGAGGACAATGAGAAAGGGGTTTTCTGTAACCATATCAATAACGGACTCACCGGGACAGAAGTCAATAAATGCCTCATCTACAACGAGATGGCATTGATATTTCCGGGCAGTATCGGCGATCTCAAGGAGATCATCCCTTTTGATCATCCTGCCCGTAGGATTATTGGGATTACAGAGAAAGGCCATATCACAGCCCTTCATTGCTTCCATGTAACTGTCGGGGGCAAGGACAAATCCCTCTTCCTCTTTCAACTCCAGGAGTTTCAACTTGCCATCCTTACCACGTTGCCTGAGTGTTAACAGCCAGGCCCTCTCATACTCTGAGAATGTAGGTACAGGAAGAAGTATCCTCAGGGGGTGCAAGGCCCTCATTGTAAGGTAGATCATTTCCGTACAACCATTACCACAGATGATATGGTAAGGTGAAATGCCATGAAACTCACCTAATACACGGGAGAGTTCCCTTGCTTCGGGATCCGGGTAGTTCCGGAGCAGTCGGAGACTTTCTGAAATCTCCTCGATCACGGAAGAAGGCGGGCCGAGGGGGTTAATAGATGCACTGAAGTCGATCACATCACGGACATCAATACCCGACTCCTCAGAAAAGGAGTATATGTTTCCTCCATGTTTTTCATTGATGAAGAATTTCATATTCATTGCTTACAGACCTGAATCCTCAGTAGTGTCCAAAACAAGTTTGAACAGTATGGGAAGGCGGTATGGCGGAAAAACATCAATGCACGACACCTTAGAAAATAAGGATTTCAGGTAACTGACAGACTTAATCAGACAGTCAGTTTTAACACCTGTCGATTCAGGTCCCTGTCCATCAAATCCTGTCGATTGCATTGTGTTTTTGAAGCCTTGCCGCCTTCCCTTTAAATTATTTGGACAGATGTGCTGAATCCTTTATTCTCAAAAATGCCGAATCAGGATTAATAAGACCAGCAATCTGCAGATAACCATCAAAAGTCCTCCCAGCACCGCAGCCACTGAGACGATCCTGAGAGCATCCCAGCCGGCTTCTTCGTAATTTCCGGATGAATCAGTTCCTATGTAGGGCTTCTCTACGAGCCGGCCCTTATAGAAGGAGGGACCACCAACTCTCATCCCGAGGGCGCCGGCAATTGCAGCCTCAGGAAATCCGCTGTTAGGGCTTGGATGTTTTCTTCCTTCAAGTATCATTACCCTCAACGATCTTGAGAACACAGCTGCTGCAGCCCTTATGTTCCTGAGGGCAAGATAGAGAAAGGAAGCAAATGCTATCAGCATTCCCGTCAGCCTTGCCGGGATAAAATTGGCAATATCATCCAGCCGTGCCGCAGTATAGCCGAAGTATCTGTATTTATGATTCCTGTAGCCTATCATGGAATCCATTGTATTAACTGCCTTGTATGCCATTGCCAGAGGCAATCCGCCAAGAGCGAGATAGAAAAGGGGAGCAATCACCCCGTCTGAGAGGTTTTCCGATAGTGTCTCTATGGTTGCCTTCTGGATTCCCTGCGTGTCAAGATTTTCCGTGTCTCTCCCAACGATCATGGAAAGCCGTCTTCTTGCAATATCAATATCATCACTCTCAAGGGCCTGGAAGACTGCCGATGCAGATGCAATCAGCCCCCTTGTTGCAAGGGTCGTAGAGGCAAGGACTATCAGCAACAGTTTCATCCAGAATCCATCCTCCCCTGATACACCCGTTACAGCCTGAATGACCAGGCTTACAACCGCGACTGTAAGGGCTATGGTCACTACCACAAGAATGCTCCCCTTCACGTATTCCATCCGGGGAGAATCACCGTTTCTTCTGATAACAAGCTCAGCCCTCTCAATAAATCGTCCAATCAGTATAACGGGATGAGGCAACCAGCGCGGGTCCCCCACAATGAGGTCAAGGAAAAAGGCAAGGGCGATATCAAGTGGTGAAATCATAACTCGAGAATCCTGAACAGGTGATCCATCTCAAGATGCCTCCTTACCACACCTGCAACCTCATCAATCTTCTCCAACCTCTTGTCCCTGTAACTTGTCATGATCCCAAGGGGAGAAAGTCCCTTCCTGATACGGGCTCCGTTAATTACAGCCCTTCTGAATCCATCATTTTCAAAGATACCGTGCAGGTAAGTACCCCAGCAATTCTTCTTCACCGAGCCGTCAGTAACGGTGACGCTTTCCATGCTCCCATCCCTGCCTGATCGCCGGTAACGGGTCACCCTGAAAAGGCCGATATCCCCTGATGATCTTCCCATGTGAATTTCATAACCCTCCAGAGCGTGTGTGGCCTCACTTTCGAGTCCCTCTCCAGGAAATGAGCTTCCCAGAAATTCAGCCGTCACGCGGGAGGTTATCTTGTCTTTTGCAAAAACCGTTTCAACATCAAGCAGACCGATGCCTTCCACCTCTCTGTGGGATGACTCAACCCCCTCTGGATCGAGCAGCCTTGATGAAAGAATCTGGTAGCCGCCACATATACCTATTATCTGGATTCCCTTTTTGTACGCCCTTTGCATCACTTCATCAAGCCCTGTCTCCTTCAGATACAGGAGGTCATGAACCGTATTCTTCGAACCCGGGATAATGAGGATGTCGGCACTCTCAATATCGGAAGGATTCAGGGAGTAGATGAGTTCAACATCAGGCTCAAACCTGAAGGGGTCGAAGTCCGTAAAGTTGGATATGTACGGCAGCCTGAGCACAACCACTCTGATTGTACCGTGCTCCCTGTATCCACGCATCAATGCCTGACCCGATGTGATTGCCAGCCCGTCTTCCTCCGGCAGACCGATATCCTTCATGTAGGGAATGACACCGAGACAGGGAAGCCCGCTCTTCCGATGGAGCATATCAAGCCCTGGCTGGAGGATCTCGAGATCCCCACGGAACTTGTTTATCACATATCCCTCCAGAAACCTCCGCTTTTCACCAAGGAGGAGTGCTGTACCGTAGAGTGATGCAAATACTCCACCCCTGTCTATATCTGCAACGAGCAGGACAGGTGAATCTGCCAGCTCTGCGACCGCCATGTTTGCAATATCGACATCCATGAGATTGATCTCTGCGGGAGACCCTGCACCTTCAATGAGTATGATCTCATACTCGGTGGAGAGCCTCTCAAAGGACTCCCTCACACACTCCCATGC
>WFTX01000344.1 GCA_015485235.1 Nitrospirota bacterium
CCATCCCGACATATTCAACATAAAGAAGAAGACAACAAAGCACTTCGAGATGATCTACAACCTGCAGGGTAAATTCTGCGGGGCCTGCCATCTCTCGGTGGCATTTCCTATGCACGACTGCAAGGGCTGTCACCCTGCCATAAAGGAGGGTTCCTACTGAGGTGTTATACAGATCAGATGCCGCTGCTTTCCGGACACGGGAAGGAGAGCATCTGTCGCATCGAAGAGAAGCCCCGCTTCCTCTCCGAGTTTTTTTCGGGCTTCTGAGAGTTCCTCCCTGTACCGGGGCCCCTTGTTCATGAGAAGAAGAGTCCCCTTATGCATGAGCGGTAATGTCTTTATGATGAACTCATAAACACTGAAGAGGGCCTTCGTGGTGATAAAGTCAAAGACCTCCCTGCTCTGGCTGAACTCCTCCACTCTCATCTCAAGGACCTTCACATCTCTCAGTTCCAGTCTGGAAGCAACCTGTCTGAGGAATGCCGCCTTCTTCCTCGAGGGCTCCAGTAGAGTTGTCTCCAGATCCTCTCTGGCGATCTTCAGTACCAGTCCGGGGAATCCCGCTCCACTTCCAATGTCAATGAGTTTCCTGGCGGAACCACCTGGCGGGGGAATAACCTTCAGATACAGAAGAGAGTCTATGAAAAGGTCAAGGGCTATATCAGCTTCGTCTTCAAGTCCGGTAAGGTTGTATCCCCGGGACCATCTTTTCAGTTCCCGGAAGTACTCAAGAAAGGGCTCCTCAAGGGAGAGGCCGTTGAGGGAGAGTTCAGCAATGCCCCTCCTTATAGTATCAAGAAACCTCTTCTCTGCAGTGTTTCCGCTCAAACCGGTTCTGGTCCTGCGGCACCGATTGAGAGGTTGTGGAGTACATGGTCAATCGTTGTATACATCCCGAAGTTCAGAAAACTTGAGTTGTAGAGCCGTTCCGGTGGCCCCAGGAGCTCATCCCGGATGGAGAGCAGGAGCCTGAGCCTTCTGCTTTTCTTCTTGTCCAGGGAGTTCAGGACTATGTCAGCCGAGAGTTCACAATAAGGGAGGATCTTCTCCTGGAGATAGCCAAGATACTCCATAAGTACTTCAGCCACCACCTCTTCCGGGAGGTCCTTGAGTTCTGAACCCCGGTAGGGAGAGAGGATCTCGTATATCTTCCTGTCATCCATCCACCATGTCTCCATCGGGAAGTGAAACAGGTCATCCACCCTGTATCTCAGTGGTTCCAGTTCCGGGAATTCAAGCTCATACTCCATGGGCTCAAGGTCCCTCCAGTTCATTATGTTTTTCAGTGTGATGAAATCCCTGGGGAAGGGTTCCCCCCTTTTTTCCCCAAGCCAGAGGAAATGCCGGAGGAGCCTCTTCAGGTAATCCTCGGTTGCAGAATAGAAGGGAAGCTCAGAAAGATACTCCCTTCTTATGTCATTGTAGCCAGCCCTGTCAAGGTTGGAGATAAGCATCACATCCTTTATGCCTGTATCGAACTTGAAGAGGATTGAGGCATAAAAGTAGCTGTTCCTGGCCATTCTCTTGCCGAAGAAGGCAGAAAGTGCACCGTTTCCGTCGACAAGGCTGATCTTCATATCTAAAAAGCCCTTCTCACCTGAGGGTTGTTCCTCCTTGGCAAATAGCCCTTCATCGGGGAGTGGGACTTCATGCATCAGGTTGATGTACATCCTCTCGGCCTCATTCCGGAGTCCGGGGTGGAGCCTCGAGATGCTGTAGAGTGTCCTTATAGCCTCCTGGTTTCCCGCCTGTTCAATGGCATGAAGTGCAGATCGGGCGACAGCCGGATCGGAATGGTACACGAGGAGTTCCAGGAGATCAAGGACCTCCTGTGCCCCTGAGCCTGTCAGGTCATCAATCATCACGATCAGTCCTTCCGGGGAACTCTCGGCAAGCATGGTCTCATAGATGTCAGCGAGCCGGGAAGGATTATCCCTGATATTGTTAATCAGGAATTCCTCTATATCAGGAGGGTTTACGAAGACCCTCTCAATGAACTCCTCATAGCCTCTCACCTTGCCGATAAGTTCATCAGCGTCGAATGCGGATATCACGATCGTCTTTTCCTCGTCAGTAAAGGAGGGGGCATCCAGAAACTCCTCGATCTCCCCAAGGAGCCATTCGGGAATCTCCTCGGTTTCAAGCTCCTCAAAGACTATCTTCATCAGAATGGTCAGGTTTCTCCTTTTCCGGCTGCTCAGCTTTTCATCCCTTGCAATCCTGAACAGATGACCCAGGACGGAGAGGGGCGGTTCATAGACATGGCTCTCAAACTCATGAGAGAGCCTCCCGGGGGAGAGGGATATGAGTTTTTTCAGATCGTCGTACTGGTCTTTCTCCGGCATTCAAAACCGCCTTTCCCGGCCTGGACTTACCGTGCCTCCCGGTTCTCTATAACGGGCTGCTTCAGCCGCTTATCCTTTTCCAAGGCCATTATCAGAAGCGCCACCGCAGCAGGGGTGACACCGGGAATCCGGCCTGCCTGTCCTATGGTTTCAGGCCTCACCTCTTTAAGTTTCGAGAGGACTTCCCTGGAAAGTCCAGCAATGGCGTCATACTGGAAGTCTTCAGGGATCTTTCTGTCCCCCAGTTTCTGAAGCCTCCTTACCATCTCCTCCTGGCGCCGGATGTATCCCCTGTATTTTACCTCTGTCTCGATGATTCCCTCAATCTCCGGCCAAGGTCCGAAGGAGGGGGGGGAAATCTCCCTTATCAGCCGGTAGGGAACTTCAGGCCTCTTGAGCAACTGCTCCAGAGTGGCATGCTCCCGGAGGGGACTGCTCCCTTCTCTCCGAAGATGAGGGTTTGCCACCTCAGGAGAAACACGCCGGGTCTCAAGCCTCGCCAGCTCGGTTCGGATCATCTCCCTTTTCTTCCTGAACTCCTCGTACCGCTCTTCTCCAACAAGGCCGGTATGATAACCTTTCTCCGTAAGGCGAAGATCGGCATTGTCATGCCTCAGGAGGAGCCGGTATTCAGCCCTTGAAGTGAACATCCTGTACGGCTCCGACGTCCCCTTTGTAACAAGATCATCAATCAGCACACCAATATAAGCCTCATGCCTCTCCAGTATCAGAGGCGGCCTCCCCCTGAGCCTGTTTGCGGCATTGATTCCGGCGATCAATCCCTGGGCTGCCGCTTCCTCATACCCGGATGTCCCGTTTATCTGACCTGCAAGGAAGAGCCCTTCAACCTCCCTGGTCTCCAGGGAATGCCTGAGCTGTGTCGGAGAGACAAAGTCATACTCCACGGCGTAGCCGGGTCTCATTATCCCTGCCTCCTCCAGCCCCTTTATGGATCTGACGAGCTTTACCTGAACGTCATAGGGGAGACTGGTGGATATCCCGTTTGCATAGTATTCCCTTGTGTTGAGCCCCTCAGGCTCCAGAAAGACCTGGTGCCGCGGCTTCTCGGCAAACCTGACCACCTTGTCTTCGATAGACGGACAGTACCTCGGCCCGATCCCGGTTATCTTCCCGCTGTATAGGGGGGAGCGGTCGAGGTTTTCCCTTATTATCCTGTGTGTTTCCTGATTTGTATAGGTGATGTAACACGGGAGCTGAGGGGTGGTTATCTCCGAAGTCGTATGGGAAAAGGGCGGCGGTGGCATATCACCCCACTGCTCTGTCATGACGGAAAAGTCTATCGTTCTGGCATCCAGCCTCGGAGGAGTGCCGGTCTTCATCCTCCCCAGACGGAGACCGATCCTCTCAAGGGAGGCTGAAAGCCCCGAAGAAGGGAACTCCCCTGCCCTCCCGGCAGGCTGGCTTGAAAGCCCGATGTGGATCAGGCCGTTCAGGAATGTTCCTGTCGTAACAATCACAGCACGGGCTGGATGGAAGACACCAAGCGATGTAAGAACCCCCTTCACCTTCCCGTCCTTGACAACGATCTCCTCTACCTGTGCCTGCCTGATCTCAAGACTGTCCTGCTCCTCAAGAACCCTCCTCATCTCGAGCCGGTAGAGAAGCCTGTCGGCCTGGGCACGGAGGGACCATACGGCAGGTCCCTTGGACCGGTTGAGCACCCTGAACTGGATGCCGGTCCGGTCCGTCACCTTTGCCATCTCGCCGCCAAGGGCATCTATCTCTCTCACAAGGTGTCCCTTTGCAAGCCCTCCGATGGCAGGGTTGCAGGACATCTGTCCTATCGTGTCCAGATTCATCGTAAAGATACAGGTGCTGAATCCAAGCCGTGCCGCAGCAAGTCCTGCCTCACACCCTGCATGGCCTGCACCGATAACGACAATATCGTAGCTGTCACCTCTGATCATGGGCAGTTCAGGTATCTATCCCGTAGTGCTTCTTGACCTCAAGAAGCCGGCCATATCCCGCCTCACTCCTCTCCTTTAAAGATTGTTCCACTTCTTGAAGCCTCTCCTTCATCTTCTCCCGCATCTCATCAGGAGTATTCTCTGCAGCAATCAGCCCGACATAGAGGGAAGAAAGGGCATAGAGGAACCGGACATTACCGGGATCCACTTCCAGAAGCCGCTGGAAGATCAGAGTCGGGAAGAGAGGGTTGTCTGAATCGTAAACAATATCGTACATCTTGTCAAGTATCAACGACTCGTTGATCATCACATCCACATCCACCACCGCCTTGCCGTCATCGTCCTTCTCCATGTAATCGAAGGACTTGATGGAGGCGAGGGTTTCTTCAAAGCACTCCTTCTCACAGAAAAAGGCGGGAACGTTTATACAAAAAAGGCCGTGAACCATGTAGAAGGTTCCACCGTCCTGGGTCTCCTTCACCACCTTTATCTCTTTTCCGCACCTGTCACAATGGGTAGAGAGTTCCATGAATGTCTCCTTTGAGGGTTTTTCAGGTTTCAATACGGTATATACCGCAATTAATTATTATAACATCCCTCCGGCCTTGTGAACAGAACAGGAGAATTGTTAATATTTTAGAGTTTGATATGGATATCCAGGGAATAATCGATACGATCCGCTCTTTCATCCAGACAGAGCCCCTCCTTGCACTCATCGGGGGGCTGCTGATCGTCCTCTTTCTTCTCAGAAAGTCCAAGATCCTCCGCATCCTCCTGCTGATCGGGCTTGCACTGGCTATTACCTTCTACCTCATCCTGGAGGTATCCTCAATTGGCAAGGCAAGCAAGAGAAAGCTTGTGGAGGAACACGGGATTACCGAGACCGGCAAGTAGACGCTGAGTTATGAGTATCCACAAAAACCCACCTGTCCCGGCAAACAGAACCGAGACCATTAGGCAGGAGATTGTCAGACTTCTAAGGGAGGATCCTCTTACACAGACAGAAATCGCCTTTGAACTCGGGATCAGGGAGAGTGAGGTGCATGGACACCTGGCTCACATCCAGAAGTCCGTAAGCAAGAGGGGTGGAAAGTTCATGATGAAGCCTCCGGAGTGCCTCCGCTGCGGTTTTGTCTTCAGAAAGCGTGAAAAGATGAAGAGACCCGGAAGGTGTCCCCTCTGCAAGTCCCGGTCAATCAGTGAACCTCTCTTCTCGATAGAGTAGTCTGGAGACTGGTCGATGGTGAGCAGAGAGCCGAAGTGCCTTACTCGCAATTCAGCCGAATAAGGACAATTATTGCAGGTCCATCCATGGAGTCTGAAAATATTCTGATATTCCTTCCCCTTTAATGCTATACTAAGACATCAAAAGGAAACCCTCATTTACAGCTTTCCCCTGGAACCTGCCCTGGCAACTCAGCTCAAAGCCGAAAAGGCTGACTGTACTGCAGGTAGCCACCATCAACAAGCCGATCAGACCTGACCTCGGTTATGGTCCGATAGAAACAGTGATATACAATATTGACAAGGGGCTGTCTGATCTGGGCTGTCGTTCCATTGTTGCATGCTCCGCTGACTCCCGTGTCGCTGGGGAACAGTATTCAACTGTCCGGCACAGCCTGGGGGACTATGTCCGTGAGAGCAGACCGGAGCAGACAGGGCTCATCAAGAGGCATCTCGCCATGGCCCTGAAAAGGGCGGAACAGGGTGACATTGATGTCATTCATATACATGGATGGCTGGATTATATCTATGCCGGCCTGTTCAATCCCCGTCTTCCGATCATTATGACCCTCCATGTGCCTGCCGGGGACAGCTGGATTGAGAAAAACCATTACCATCGCCTGAACACCATGGAAAATCCATCCATGCATTTTGTGGCAATAAGCGAATACCAGAAACGGCAGTATGAGGGGCTGACTGATATCAATACCGTTTACCACGGGATTGATCTGGAGGACTGGCCTTTCAAGGAGAGACCGGAGAGGGACAGTTATCTCTTCTCCATAGGCCGGGTAACCTCTGTCAAGGGACAGGACAAGGCCATAGAGGTTGCAAAGAGGGCCGGTGCCAGGCTCGTTATTGCAGGCTGTGTTCAGGACAAGCCTGCTGACAGGAAGTTTTTTGCGGGGCTGAGGGACTCCATAGGTCTTTTTGCAGACATCTCAAGAAAACCTGCAGGTAAGGACTATTACGAAAACACGATAAGGCCTATCCTGGACTCTGACAGGCAGATCATCTATATTGGGGAACTGGACAGCGAGCAGAAGAAGCAGTGGTACAGGCATGCAGGGGCTACCCTCTTTCCCATACAGTGGGGAGAACCCTTCGGACTTGTCCTGATCGAATCAATGGCCTGTGGCACACCGGTCCTGGCATTCAGGGAGGGCTCTGTTCCTGAAATTGTTGAAGACGGCAAGACCGGCTTTGTTGTGGATTCCCTCAGCGAGATGATTGATGCGGTCGGACGCATTGACAGTATCGATCCCCGGCGATGCAGGAAACATGTGCAGAAGCGATTCTCTGTCCCGAGCATGGCCGGAAGGTATTCAGAGCTGTACCAGCAGATCCTTGCTGATAATCGGATAACAGCCAGCCATGAGAAGATGCCTGTCGGTGATCTGCTGAAACTGATCCCCCACGGCCAGATGGCTTCATAGGGAGAACCATGCCCAAGGACATTCCTGTAAGTAACGGCAACCTGCTTTTCAACTTCGGCCTGGATTATCAAATCAGGGACATCTACTTTCCCATGATAGGACAGGAGAATCATACAAGGGGACAGCCCTTCCGCTTCGGGGTCTGGGTGGATGGATGCTGCCACTGGATGGGAGATGACTGGGAAAAGGATTTGAGATACCACAATGACAGTCTTATGACTGATGTCGTCCTCAGGAGCGGGTCCCTGGGACTGGAGCTTCATTGCAGTGACGTTATTGATTTTGACCTGGACATCTTCATAAAAAGGGTGGAGGTAAAAAACCTTGAAGAGAGGGAACGTCAGGTAAGGCTCTTTTTCAGTCATGACTTCTATCTCTACGGTAATGACATTGGAGACACTGCCTATTTTGATCCGCGTACCCGGTCCATCATCCACTACAAGGCCAACCGGTACTTCCTGATCAACTGTTGCCAGGGAGAAAGGTGCGGGGTGGAATTTTACGCCTGTGGAGACAAGGAAGTCCCTGAAAGGCTGGGTACCTGGAAGGACGCTGAGGATGGAGAACTCAGCGGGAATCCAATATCCTGGGGCTCTGCCGACTCAACGATAGGGGTATGGCTGGACCTGCCTCCTGCTGGAGAGGCAACCGCCTTTTACTGGGTGGCTGCTGCAACCGAGTACCACGATCTTGTCCGGCTCAATCAGGAAGTGATAGACAGAACACCCACTGAACTTATCAGAAGGACATCGAACTACTGGGGGGCGTGGGTGAGGAAAGAGAAAAGGTCCTTCGGAGACCTCCCGGGGACAGTCACCGATGTCTTCAACAGAAGCCTCCTTATATTGAGAACACAGATCGACAACCGTGGCGCGATCATTGCTGCTAACGATTCGGATATCATCCGTTTCGGGAAGGACACCTACTCATACATGTGGGGACGGGACGGGGCGTTCGTTGCTGCGGCCCTGGCAGAAGCCGGATACTCCCATATATGCATGAGATTCTTTGATTTCTGTTCCGACGTGCTCTCAGATGAGGGATACCTGTTTCAGCATTATAATCCTGACGGATCGCTGGCCAGCAACTGGCATCCCTGGATAGTGGAAGGCAACGAGGTGCTCCCCATACAGGAGGACTCCACCGCCCTGGTCCTCTGGGCACTCTGGATACACTACCGGATTTCAAGGGATATAGAATACATCCGTCCTCTCTATAAGACTTTAATCCAGAAGTCCGCTGATTTTCTGGCACGGTACCGCGACCCTGAGACCCTTCTGCCATTGCCTTCCTATGATCTATGGGAAGAGCGTTACGGGGTGCACTCATTTACCGTTGCATCGGTGATCGCCGGTCTCAGAGCAGCAGCAGGTTTTGCAGGGCTCTTCAAGGATGTCTCCCTGACAGAAAGGTATGAAAAGGTGGCCCGGGAGATGAAGGAAGGGCTGGACAGGCATCTCTACCACCAGGGCCTGAAAAGATACGCCCGTTCAGGCTACCGGAAGGGAAAAGGCTATGAACTGGACGAAACCATAGACGTCAGTCTGCTGGGGCTCACAACCCTTGGGGTGTTTTCCCCCCGGGAGGAGCGAATGTCAGAGACCATGAAGGCGGTAATAGGGGAACTCTGGCTCAAGACCCCCATCGGGGGATGCGCCCGGTACCAGAATGACCGATACCAGTGGGAGGAAGACACCCCCGGGAGTATCCCGGGCAACCCCTGGTTCATCTCAACGCTCTGGCTGGGCGAGTGCCTTATTGAAGGGGCGGAAAATCTTCAGGAACTTCACAAGGCCGTTCCATACCTTGAATGGTCCGCCAGGAATGCCCTCCCCTCCGGTGTGCTTGCCGAGCAGATACACCCTGTAAAGGGCACTCCCCTCTCTGTCTCACCCCTGACGTGGAGTCACTCCGCCTTTGTCTGGAC